>NZ_JAAHGM010000008.1:99947-144702 GCF_010692625.1 Okeania sp. SIO2C2 | reverse complement strand
ATTTTCCTTCGGTCTGAGCCAGAATTTTTGCCTATTAAATTTTTCCGGCTGTGAGTCTCAGCAAAAGTATTGATTAATTTTCAGTAGTTTATATTCTGGGTATTCAAACAAAAAAACTAAGACGTTGTAGTTTTGAGTCATTTCTACCTTGAGATTTTCTCCTCTCTCTGAGTCAGAAATTTTATCTACTGAATTTTTCCGACTGGGAGTTTTAGCAAAAGTATTAATTAATCCTTCATCAAGCGGACAAAATTTTTCTTACCCACCCGTAGAACCTTACCATCAAGGTCTGCCGGGGAGTCAAAAGTCAAATTCTGGTCTGAAATACGGTCGTCATCCAAACGTACAGCTCCCCCGGCAATTTTTTTCCTAGCTTCAGAGCTACTCTTACACAAACCACTAGCACTAACAACATAAAACAACTTTGCTGGAAACTCCACAGTAGCCAAAGAAAACTCTGGCACTGCTTGAGCTTGACTCATATCTCCCTCAAGCACTATTTCCATAGCCGTTTTTTGAGCCAACAAAGCAGTTTCCCTACCGTGGTACTGAGATGCAATATCCAAGGCCAACAACTTTTGTCTTTCGCGGGGATTTTCCGGCAATTCATCCAGAGATAAATCAGTCAATAATTCAAAATACTGTTCTATCTGGTCATCAGGAATTTTTTCCAACTTAGAATACATACTAAGAGGGTCTTCCGACAAACCCACATAATTTCCCAGAGACTTAGACATTTTCTGTACCCCATCAGTCCCCAACAAAATCGGCATCAACAGACCAAACTGAGTTTTTTTACCAAAATGCCGTTGTAAATCTCGTCCCACAGCAATATTAAACTTTTGGTCAGTACCCCCTAACTCCACATCAGCATCTACAGCCACAGAATCATAACCTTGCATCAAAGGATAAAGAAACTCATGGATATAGATTGGGTTTTCCTGCTGATAACGAAGAGCAAAACCCTCCTTCGCCAACATCTGCCCCACCGTCATTGTTGCCAAAAGCTCCAGAATATTTGCCAAGTCTAATTTAGAAAGCCATTCTGAGTTGTAGCGAATTTCTAAGCGCCCTGGCGTGTCAAAATCTAATATAGGCCGGACCTGCTCTAAATAAGTTTTAGCATTTTCCCGCACCTGTTCGGAAGTTAACTGTTTTCGGACTTCAGATTTCCCTGTAGGGTCGCCAATTCTTGCCGTAAAATCTCCTATGATTAATACTGCTGTATGTCCAGCATCCTGAAATGCTCGGAGTTTACGAACCGGAATACTATGACCTAAATGGATATCTGCTCCTGTGGGGTCAATTCCTAATTTAACTCGCAAAGGTCGGTCTGAATTGGCCAATCTCTGAAGTAAATTTTCATCAGGGTTTGTAGAATCTGGTCTATCTGGAAAAATTTCGCTGATGCCACGACGCAGCCATGTAAATTTATCAGTCATCATTTAGTTTTAGTTATATTGATATAGCTTTAGTTTGGGGGGTTAAATTAAATCTAGAGTAACTATGGTTTAAGTTATCCAGCAATCCTATATTTAGGGCTTGCTGAATAAATATCAAAGCATTTACAAGTAAAGGTTTGAGACTTTTTAGGTCTTGAAAAAGTACCTGGTTTTCAGCATGAAGGGCTGAAAAAGTTAGTATTTTGGGCGAGAGTTGGGCTAAAAAAATCTCCCCTACTCCCCTACTCCCCTACTCCCCTACTCCCCTACTCCCCTACTCCCCTACTCCCCTACTCCCCTACTCCCCTACTCCCCTACTCCCCCGCTCCCCTACTCCTTAAAAAAGACTTTTTCAGCAAACCCTATTTAGTCTTTAGTCATCTAAGATGCATTGAGATTTCATATTCTATATTCCCTTTCACAAAAAAAATTGGACTATATAGTTTAAACGCTGAACAGTTTACAAAGTCAACTGCTTAATGGCATCTAAGTAAAATATTATAGAAAAGTTCAGTAGATGTAAAAATTATTGTGTTTAAGCCTTCTTAATAATTAAGAGTGCTAAAGTAACATAAATTATTTATGAATATAATTCAACCTTATTCTTTCATCTTTTTCCCTATGGGTTTAAGATCCCACCGTCACCCCTGGTATCTACAATTGGTTGGTTCGTAGGTGCAGAGTGACAACTTTTCAGTATCCCATCCATTTTTCCAGTCCTTCAGTCCTTACTTGTTCCTTCTTCAAATATTTAATATACTTTGTAAGCTGAATAAATTAAGAAACCCTCGACTATCGCTGCTAGCTGACCAAGTAATTCACTTAAGAGATTATCAGCTATGAGCAGTAGAATTACAGAATATAAATCAATTAACCTCTCAAAATATATCTAACACCTAAACAATTTCTAAGTAGAACATGGTAAATTTTGGGCGCTATGTATCTATCAAATTGTAAATTAGCTCAAAAGTTTATATTCATTGCTTTTAGGGGTTTTTTGATTGAAAAATGCAACGTCTTTTTTCTAGTTTGCTCTACTTAGCTCTGCTCTAAAAATTGAAATTTAGTTTTGTAAGCTGAATAAATATAAGAGACGACCGTCTCTCACTGCTAACTAAGCAAATAATTCCGTCGAGAGGTTACCAGCTATTAACAGTAAAATCCCTTAATATAATCGGTTAATCTCTCAAAATATATTATCTAATACTAAATACGGTTATGAAAAGGTACTTGTCTTATGCTCAAATCCTAATGTATAGCAAAGAGTTCAACTTTTTGGAACATCCTTTACTAAAGTGGATTTGGTACAACACCGAACAGCAAAATTCCCTAATATAATCAGTTAATCTCTCAAAATATATCTAACACCTAAACAATTACTAGCTGTAAAATTTGAAATTTCGTCAAGGAAGTTAAATCAAAGTGTCCACCAACGCCCTCCCACATAAGCAAACTACAAAATCTCAGTCTGAAATTTCACCAGTCTTCGGATTTGTTCAATCTGTCAGTAAGGTAACAGCAGGTACCGTACTAGGCATTACTATGCTGACTAGCTCATTAGTTGCTGGTGGACTGGTAGGTTTAGCAATTAGCTTCCGTAATCTACCGGATGTTCGAGTGCTAAAAAATTACACACCTTCAGAAACAACTCACATATATGATGTCAAAGGCAGACCATTGGCCAGTCTCCACGATGAGGCCAACCGAGAAGTCATATCCCTAAACCAAATTTCTCCAGACTTAAAACGAGCAGTTCTAGCGATCGAGGATAGTAACTTCTATAATCACTACGGGATCTATCCTATCGGAATTATGCGTGCTTTTGTCGCCAACTTAGAACGGGGTAGAACTGTGGAAGGTGGTTCTACCGTAACTATGCAGTTGGTGAAAAATTTGTTTCTCTCCCCAACAGCCAAACTCAGTAGGAAAGTGGCTGAAGCAGTTTTGGCAATTAGGATGGAACAAATTCTCGATAAAAACGAAATTTTAGAATTATACCTCAACCAAATTTACTGGGGTCATAATCTCTATGGAGTTGAGACTGCAGCGAAAAGCTATTTTAATAAATCCTCCAAGGATTTAACTTTGGCTGAAGCTGCCTTGATGGCAGGTATGATTCCTGCCCCAGAAGAATATAGTCCATTTATCAATTACCAAAAATCCAAGCAACGCCAGGCCACTGTTTTAGCAAGACTGCGTGAACTGAATTGGATTACTGCTGAAGAGGAAGCTGAGGCTCTCAAGCAGCCATTGTTAGTGGGTAAAGTTACCTCTTTTCGTCAGAGTGAACTTCCTTATATTACTAATGCAGTTGTTCAGGAGTTAACTGAGAGGTTTGGTAAAGATGCTGTTCTTAAGGGAGGAATGCGGATACAAACGACCATTGATATGAATTTCCAACGGATGGCTGAAAGAACTGTGACTGAATGGCATGAAATCTTATATTACCGTCGGGTTTATCGGAGTTGGGACAAAGGTCAAATGGCATTAGTGGCAGTTGATCCACGCACCCACTTTGTGCGAGCAATGGTTGGTGGGGCAGATTTTAAGAGTAGTCAATATAATCGTGCTGTTCAAGCTCGCAGGCAACCAGGTTCTGCTTTTAAGCCTTTTGTTTATTACACTGCTTTTGCTTCGGGTAGATATTCCCCATATTCGGTTGTGTCTGATACTCGAGTTAGTTATCCAGATGGTAATGGTTATTACACTCCTCGAAATTATGGCGGTGGATATTCTGGCTCTGTTAGTATTCGTAAGGCTTTGGAGTCTTCTTTGAATATACCAGCGGTGAAAATTGGTCAATATGTTGGACTTAATAAGGTAATTGAGGTTTGTCGCATTTTAGGGATTAAGAGTCCGATGGAACCTGTTATTTCTTTACCACTTGGTTCGGTTGATTTGACACCTCTGGAGATGGCTGGTGCTTATGCGACTTTTGCTAATAATGGTTGGCATTCTGATACTACTTTTATTGTACAGGTTACAGATACCAGTGGGAATGTCTTATTGGATAATACTCCCAAACCTAAGTTGGTTCTCAATCAGTGGGCTGTAGCGTCACTTAATAGTGTATTGGTGGGAGTAATTGAACGAGGTACTGCTACTAGAGCTAAGATTGGCCGTCAGGCCGCTGGAAAAACTGGTACGACTTCTTCTGAACGAGATGTTTGGTTTGTAGGTTATACACCTCAGTTGGCAACGGCTGTTTGGGTGGGCAATGATGATTATCGGCCTCTAAATTATGGTGCTACTGGTGGTACTACTGTTGCACCGATCTGGCGTAATTTTATGAACCAAGCCTTGAGAGGCCAGCGTCGCGAATATTTTCCCCCAGCATATAAATTTGAGAGGCCATAAATTAGTGTCTAATAAGATTAAGAAGGAAGAGCGAATTTGAAAGTTGGGAACCCCCTAAATTGATTTATTGGGCATTGCTGAATTAAGGTATGAAAGTAGGTTTATAGGGAATAGGGAATAGGGAACACCGGATCTGGGAATATAAAGTTAATATTAATAAGTAGTTCAAACCATCCAAAATAAAAAAATCCCAAATACAAAATTATCAAATCATACCCAGAATCAGCAACGCCATTTATTGTTTATGGGGATTCATCAATTGACATCCTTCCGACGTTGCCCTTGGGCGACAATGCATGATTCCTAACCATCACTGATTAGGGGTTTCTTTGACATCTCCAGGGGTTGAAACACCCTGGATTCTGTGGCAAATCCACCGCAAATGGGACGGGGCGTTTAAAGTGCGGAAGTAAATTCCGCACGCAGCCCCTCATAAATCCACATTTGCTTAAAGCCTGAAGGGCAGACTTCTAAACTCCTCGGCATAGATCATTGTCTAGCTGTGAGCTGACTTTTTTTGTCGCTTTCACGAGTGGTTTGACTCTAGATATTGGAGCTATAAATCGCTGCTCTAGCTGCGTTACTTGCTTTTCCTACGGAATGCGGAGCTAACAGCCGTCGTAGGAAGCATCGTCCCCGTCTCCTGTCCGCCGGAATTTCACCGCACTAGCGGTCTTGTCATGGCGACAAACCTTGTTCTTACTCACTACTTCTAGTATAGCATACTTTTACTCCGGGTTAAAACCCGCGCGTCGTTATTCAACCAGGGGATAAATCTCCCTGGCTAACTTTCTCCCGTCAGTTTTTATATTTCCTCTTGCCTCCGGAGGAGGAGCTGCGCTAACATAGCACCTGCCTCCGAGGTCAATCCTCTTTTTGGTGTTAAGGTAGCTCCACAGTACGTCGCCAACCCGACGGCTTCCCTAGACACTAATAGCCCAGAAGGCTTAACTTAACTATCATAGCACACAATCTGTGAAAACCTCAACATTGATTGGTTTTTCCATCCCTCTGCTCCTCTTCGGAAGAACGCAGGTTTTCAAGTAACGTTGAGATAAATAAACAAAAGAACACTATAAGTTTGTATCTCTAAGATAGGTTCTATTTTGAATTTTCCTGATTTGAGTCAAGGCTTAAATAGCATTTTTTTTGTTGCTATAGCAGAAGGAAGAAGCAAGAAAGAAAAATCTTGCGTTCTTTGAATTTTAAGCTTTTGATATGTAAAATACAGTAATGGAGAATGCTATAAATAAAAATAAATTAAAAACCAAGTAGTACAACAATAAATTCTAAATTATTCTTGTTTTCTAGTATAGTGCGAAGTTCTTGGAATAACTATTACTAGCTAAGGCTTTCAGCGGTCTAAAGGTTAAAAACTCTTTATTCAGAGTTGTAGGTACTGTAAGCCTTTTCCAGTAATACTTTCAGTCTGGAAAGTAAATCGTTTTTTTGCATAACTTTGTACTCTCCAGTTGTTTTGAGATTTTTGATAATTTGAAAAAAATGTATCTACATAAATAGCTAAAAATAACAAAATTCAAGATAATTGTTTTTATTAATTCCTAGAATCAACAGTTTGGGTTAAAGAAAATAACTTTGTTAATGGGTAATATTGGTAAGTATAATTATAGATTGAAAGTGAGTTAATGATGGGTTCAAATCATACCGTCATTTGGAAAAGCAAAAAACTGTTTATTTCTATAATTTCTATAACTTCAAAAATTTTCCCAAAAAACTGTTTGAAATAATGTGGTTAATATATTAAATCGTTATTGATCTTGATTCAATTAGGACTGTTTTTCTAATTCTGACTTCATTCTTTCTAAAGTTGTGTGCATTTGATCGAACATTTGTTGAGGACTAATGCCAAATTGATTTAACTGAGTTTTAAGTTGTTCCATAGTCATTTGAGCCATAAAATCTTCTGATAATTCAAAACGCTTCATAAAAATTTTGTAGCGCTCCATAATTGATTCCATCTTTTCAATATAAATTTTTTTACCTTCTCGGTCGAATTTACCATAATCACTTCCTACCTTAATTAAGGATTGATAATCCTCAAATAATTGTTTAGCTTCCTGTTGAACTACTTCTGAATCAAAAAATCCCATAGCTTTCCTTATTTAAAATCTAAAATTATATTAACTAAATTTTTAAGTTTAGAAATACCCTAATTTAACAATTGTGATATTAACATGATACCTGTTTGTTAGGTAACTCTATTACTTATATAGCGTTTTCAAATGAGATGTCAAACAAGATTTGGTTATTTACTAACAGTAAAAAGTCCGGTAAACCTTCTTATCTATTACCTGTTGCCAGATGAGCTGTTGCCTAAAAGCGACCAGGTTTTTTACGCAACTCAAATGAAATTACTATAGTAGTATAACATTAATTTGGTCTCGACCATTGAAAAAAAATGGTGTGGAAATACCCCTATCTTGGTTCGTCAACCCGAAATTTTATTTATCGCATTTATATAGAGTTTACCTTTAAGTTATGAAAATCCTTTTGAGAAAAAGTAAATAGGTAACAGATAATAGAGAATTACGTATAAAGATATTTTTTGTGGTGGAAAAAATAGCTTAATTCATAGATGTTTTATTAAATATTGTGATAATTAGGGTTTGCTTATGGAAGTTTTTTGGTATGAAGTAGGAGTCAACCCACCTCCAGACCATCCCAGGAGGGGAAGTCAGGAGGAATGGGAAATTTAGAGGAGTTAGTCGGATATTTTATCCCTTGATTTTTCTGCAATTATTCTACTTTTTATCCTAACTTTTTGGTCGCTCAAGCTTAAAAAGTTGCACTTTTTTTCGTTCTAAAAAGGCACTTACCTTTATCTGTAAATACTTTTAGATTTATTCAACAAACCCTAATTAATTATTAATTATTCATTATTCATTATTAATTATTCATTATTGAAGTAGCTTCTCTTTCTAACAATAGAGTTACCGGACCGTCATTATCAATTTCAACTTCCATCATTGCTCCAAATATACCAGTTTCTACCTTTAAGCAACTCAATTTTAATCGATCTACAAATAACTGGTAAAGTTGTTTAGCAACTTCAGGAGATGCCGCATTATCAAAAGATGGACGACGACCTTTGCGACAGTCTCCATAAAGAGTAAATTGACTAATGATTAACAATTCACCATTTATATCTTTTACTGATTTTTCCCAACGGTTATTATTACTATCTAGGTCAGGAAATAAACGAATCTCTAAACATTTACGCACCATCCAATCTATTTCTACTTCCGTATCAGTAGTTGCAATACCTACAAGTAAATTTAATCCTTTACCAATTTTACCAACAATTTTTCCATTTACTTTGACTTGAGAAAAATTCACTCTTTGGATAATAACTCGCATAACAAAAAAAGTTAAAGGTTAAAAATAATTTTTTCTTTTGACAAAGAAGAAACTAGAGAACAATAATAAATCGAAATTAGTATCATTCTCTAACTAGAGGACAATTACTATGGTGAATTCTTATTTCTATAAGCTTTCTACTTTCTGGATTTAAATCTAAACATGAATCTCATAACGTTATAAATCTATATTTGCTTTTTATCGCATATATTCCTTTGTCAAATATGTGCAATTAATTTGGCACTACCACTTATAACATTTATCCATAAATTTGCACTTAATATAAAGATGAGAATAGTTAGTGTAATCAGGTTTGAGCAACAATTATTAAGCGCATTTTTACAGATAAATTATATTAATTAGGGTTTGCTGAAAAAGTCTTATGGGTGAGGGTAGGAGTCAGGAGTCAGGAGTCAGGAGTCAGGAGTCAGGAGTTACGAGTTAGGGGAATTATAGAGGAGATAGTAGGAAGAATAGTCCCTTCATTTTTTTGCCCCTATCTTGACCAAAATCCGCTCCTAATTGAACCATTACTACCTAAAACCTCGCACTTTTTGATACTTAAAAAGGCACTTACCTTTATCTGCAAAGACTTTTAGATTTATTCAGCAAGCCCTAATTAATCTTCAATGGAAAGGAGTCAGGAGTAGATAATACTTACTTTTGTCTACCACTTCCCTTGTTTAATAGACTAAACCTTACTTGCATTGCCTCAATTGTGATGGGGGTGAATATTGAGTCATAATTTTTCCGATTCCTAATTCTTTTCTTTAAGCATAATCAATGTCTAGAACCAATTTGGAATCTTTTAGGTATCTCCAAATAAAGAGGGAGTGGGCGATAGGGAAGTTGCATGCAACGTCCGTAGGTCATAGAGGCAAAGAATTGATCAATAAGAGTGCAATAATTGATTTAATTTTTTATTATTATGAGATTTATATTAGACATCTCCAGAAAAGAGGGAATAGGGAATAGGTATGGAGGGGGAAATAATTGATAATTTTTGTACGATAATTGATTTAATTTCTTATTATTGGAGATGTCTATTTATGTACTTTATGTACTTAAATATAGGGAGATAGGTAGATGGTGAATATAGTGGCACATTTCCACCTTTTCCCCCTATTCTATTTCTCTAGCTCCTGATTCCTAATGTTTAAACATTGCTTTTAACCTCCATCTAATCATTTTTATACATAGAAAAAATCCAATGTACAGCACTTCCTAGAAAGAGAAGAAAAAAGAGATTTTGGTTTGTAGGAAATTTCAATAATTCCAACCTATTACCTTATTCCTTATTCCTAACTTTTCAAGAAATAACACAGTCCTCTAATTGCGATCGCAACTTATCATGTTCTAAATTTTGACCAATCAAAACTAGCTGATTTTTTGGAGTACCTTTCCACTCATCATCATTAATAGTAAACCGCTTACCACTCAAATGAAAAATATGTCGTAGAGGACTTTCTTCAAACCACAAAATTCCCTTTGCTCGGAAAATATTTGCAGGCATTTTATTATCCAAAAAATCTTGGAATTTTTTAAGAGAAAGAGGTTGATCACTTTGAAAAGAAATAGAAGTAAAACCATCATTTTCTAAGTGGTTGGAATGATGATGATGTTCATGGTCATGGTCATGGTCGTGATGATGATGTTCATGGTCGTGGTCATGGTCGTGATGATGATGTTCATGGTCATGGTCATGGTCGTGATGATGATGTTCATGGTCATGGTCATGGTCGTGGTCATGGCTATGAGCTTCTTCTTTTATTTCAAAATACTTCTCCGACTCAAACAAACCCACACTGAGAATCAACGGCAAAGCCACTTGTGATTGGCTAGTCCTCATAATTCTCGCATCTTCTTTAACATCTCTAATCTTCACTTCTAATAAGTCTAAATTTTTCTCCTCAACTAGGTCAGTTTTATTTAACAAAATAATATCGCTATAAGCTATTTGACTATGTGCTGCCTGACTGTCAAACAAATCAAGACTGTAGTTAGCAGCATCGACCAAAGTAATAATTGAATCTAGGCGAGTCATATCTCGTAACTCAGTACCTAAAAAAGTTAAAGCTACTGGCAACGGGTCCGCTAAACCAGTAGTTTCTACTACCATATAATCAATTTTGTCTGGTCTTTCTAAAATTTTATAAACAGCATTAACTAAATCTTCATTAATAGTGCAGCAAACACAACCATTACTAAGTTCTACCATTGTGTCATCTCCATCGGTAGAAACAATTAATTCATTATCAATACCAATTTCTCCAAATTCATTTACTAAAACGGCAGTTTTTACTCCCTGTTGATTTTGCAATATATGGTTAAGTAAAGTAGTTTTACCACTACCAAGAAAACCTGTAATTACTGTCACTGGTAAACCATATTTTGGCATATCCATATTTGAGGTATTTGATTGGGTTGTTGTTGATTGCATAATTGTCCTGTTAAGTTACTTTAATGTTTATTGTTGAGCAGAAGTACAATTATTATAGTATCAATTTTCATGTTCTAAAATTGAGGGTATCTTTAACGAAGTCAGAAGTCAGAAGTTAACCCACCCCTCGCCCCTCCCCCTCCCAACCCACCCCTAACCCCTCCCAGGAGGGGAGGGGTTAGGGGATTTGAGCAACTCTCCAAAAATATTTCGCCTTAAAAGGCGGGGTTTTAGACCCAATCCTGTTTGATAATAAAAAATTAAATATAAAGTTATCAGCTTAACAAGTGCAACTTGATTAGACATCTCCAATAATAAAAAATAAAATTAATTCTCGTACATAAATCATTAATTATTTCCGCCTACTCTCTACTCCCTACTCCCTATTTTCTAGAGATGTCTATTAATTATGAGTTTCTATGATTGAAGATTTATCTACTGGTAAAAATCATCATTCTGTGAAGCACCAAAAAAACCCTGGATGGAATCCTATTGCCTTCCCACAATCAAAAAAAATGTGGTAGTATTATGTTATTGGGGTGAGTTCGCCCCTACGCATGACTTTTTATTCAACGCAAAAAAGTTGTCTAGGGAAGAAGTATTGAAAAATAGGAGTTTGGTTTTAGACTGAGTTGCACAGTAAAGCTAGTGGATAAACTGAAGATTTATCTACTGGCAAAAATCATCATTCTGTGAAGCACCAAAAAAACCTGGATGGAATCCTATTGCCTTCCCACAATCAAAAAAAATGTGGTAGTATTATGTTATTGGGGTGAATTCGCCCCTACGCATGACTTTTTATTCAACGCAAAAAAGTTGTCTAGGGAAGAAGTATTGAGAAATAGGAGTTTGGTTTTAGACTTAGTTGGGGCAAAAGCTAGTGGTTCAATAATTGATAATTGATAATTGATAATTACCTGTCCCTAAAAGGAAGAGGATTGAATAAAAGGAAAATTAATTCATTGTTTCTCCTTTAAAGGAGAGGGTTTAAACCTTAATTATTCGGTAAACCGAAGATTTATCCGACTGATAGAAATTATCATCCTGTGAAGCACCCAGAAAAACCCCAGGATGGAAGCAAATAGGATTCTCACAGTCAAAAAAAATGTGGTAGTATTATGTTATTGGGGTGATCTCGCCCCTACACATGACTTTTTATTCAACTAAAAAAAGTTATGGACAGAGCAAATACTGAGAAATAGGAGCTTAGTTTTAGACTTAGTTAGGCCGAAAGCTAGTGGGTAATTAGTAGGTTTCCCAGAAATAAGGACAAACTCAAGAAAGGGGAGAGAGAAAACTTCCTGATTTCCCTATCTCCTGTCTCTCAAAAACTAACCCGCAACAGAAATGAAGTCACCAAAAATCTCTAACATTTCAAAACTAAATTAATATTGCCCACTAGAAATCTCCAATAATAAAAAATAAAATCAATTATCTGAGTAGATATATCAATTATTTCCCCCTACTCCCTACTCCCTACTCCCTACTTCCTACTCCCTCTTTTCTAAAGAATAATTGGCTCAAAAGTCGGTCTACCAAATTTTACAGACGGAATAAGCACATCTAATAATCGATCCACAACTTGCTTCCAAGTAAAATGCTGAAGAACCCATTTCGGTCCAGTTTGACGAGCATGGTCTAATAATAAAGATTTTTCAATAACTGTTTGCATTAATTCAATCAAATGCTCTTGTTCTGGTACTACACACCAGAGAGTATCTCCATCCCTTGTATAATTAGTCTGGAGTTTACTATCAATTTTTAAAGCAAAATCAGAGTTAGTAAAATCATCTGTCGGGCCACCTTTTGTACATATTACAGGCAAACCACAAGCTGTTGCTTCCAATACTGGCAAATTAAAACCTTCAGCTAAATAGGGAGAAACATAAGCATCAGCAACTTGATAAAGTTGAGCTAGTTGAGAAAATGAAAGAGTTTCGCCAACATAGATAATTCTAGACTTCACTTTTTCTATCTGTGTATTAGTGAGTGCAACTTTACTAGCTTTGAGAATAGAATCTTTAGAAGGAAAAATAGCATCCCTACCTTTAAGGATAAGTTTAGTATCTGGATAGCGCTCAACAATGATGGCAAATGCTTTGAGTAAACGTCCCACTCCTTGACTACTATTGCACATCACCCCAATATTGAGAAACACAAAATAGTTATTAATGCCCAACTTTTGGCGGAGAATAGTTCTCTGAGAAGTTGGTAAAGGATGATAAATATCAGGGTTGACACCAAGAGGGACAACAGCAACACGACTTTCTTGAGCACCACTACGAATAAACCCATCTTTTGACCAGTGGGAGGGGGTAATAATAATTGCATCTCCTTGAGCATGAGCTTCTGCAAAAGATTTTACACCCATTCCGTTAACAATAGATTTACTAACAATACCCCATTCGGTGCAGGCAAAAACTGCTGTTCGTTTGCTTGTGGAGAAACTGAGATTAAAGGGAGCATATATTCGTAATGTGGCATCAGCAGTTTTTTGAGGAGATGGTTTGGGGATGTTGCGTAATGCTATTTCTGCATCAGGAGGAAATAAACCTGTGACGGGTTGCCAATTTTTGCTAATGTAAGGCATATCCTGATGATAAATTTGTAGATGTTTTCGGTTTAGCATTTCTAGTAGTTGAAATTGATTGGCGATCGCATAAGAATGGGGTAGAAAACGCCAACCTTCGATAATAATAGGCAATGGGTTCATGCTGCTAGACATTTTAATTTTTATACCAATTTCATAAAATATTGCTACAGTCACGACACAGGGAACGAGGAATACTGGTTCTGGGAATAGGGAAAGAAAAACATATAGACATTTTAATTTTTATACCAATTTCATAAAATATTGCTACAGTCACGACACAGGGAACGAGGAACACTGGTTCTGGGAATAGGGAAAGAAAAGTATAATAAAGAAGAGGAAAAAAGGTTTATTTTTTTATAATTTATGTAGTTTATACTTTTTTTTATTGTAGGAATAAATCATCAATTTAAGATGTAACTACCTTTGGGGAAATTTGGTATGAGTAGTCATGGTTTATGTTTTTACAGCATTGTGTCTCTATGAATACAAAAAGTGATACAATCGTAATTATACTGTTATTATTTTTTTTTGACAAAGAGTTAGTATTACTTTAAGAAAAATGTTAACATAATTAATAATACAATAAAAAATTTATTTGAGTTATTAATCATTTTATACCATTTATAAAGTTACTTAGGTAAAGTTGTTTTTCTTCTTTTTTATTCCCTACTTCCTACTCCCTACTTCCTACTCCCTAAAGCAAAGGAATTTTGTACCTCACGCTTCTTGGGAATTGCTATATGAGTACTAAGTAGTAGACCGGAAAATTATATCGGTCGGGTGAAAGTAGTAATAAATTATCTGAGATTTACTTTGATTTTGTCATCAATAAATCTAATTATATTTTTCAACAATTAATAATTAATAATTACCGAATAATTAATAATTAAATAATTCACGCCTTTAAGCCTCCCCTTGATCGGGTAAACAAAAGAAATAATATTTCCTTATATTCAATCAAGAGGGGTTTTAACCAGAGGTAATTATCAATTATCAATTATCAATTAATGAACTCTCCTTGAAAACGGATAGGATTGACTAATCATGAAAATTTTTTCTTGTTTATACTTTAAAGGAGAGGCTTTAAACCTTAATTATTCGGTAAAAAAATATTTATACTATCAAAAATATTAGATAATTTTTGAGAATAATTGAGTACAGTTTAATTTCGGTCTATATTCTTGATTCCCTATGAGCAATACCCATAAAATTTTGTACTGAATTAAATCGGCAAATGCTGTAGTTTGAACTAAGAAAAAACATCAAAGGAGTTTCCATGAATCAAAAAAAGGAACACACAATTATGGTGGTAGATAATGAATATCGAAACGCCCATTTAATATTGAATGTATTAAAAAAGTCTGGTTTTAATGTCATTGCAGTAGAGGATAGAGAAACTGCAATTGAGAAGGTGAAAAATGTATTACCAGATTTGATTTTGCTAGATATAATCATGCCAGGAATAGATGGTTTTGAAGTTTGTAGTTACTTGCAAGTTTAAGAAAGCACTAAAAATATTCCTGTTATTTTTATGACTTCACTTTCTGAATCTACTGAAAAAATAAAAGGTTGAAATTTAGGAGCTGTAGACTATATTGTTAAACCGTTTAAAGCCGAATAACTTTTATCTAGAATCAATATACATATACGCTTACAAAAAGAGATAACAGAACGGAAGGCAGCAGAAATAGAATTGCAAAAATCTGCATCCGAACTGGAAGATAAAGTACAGGCAAGAACTGCGGAACTTTATCAATATTTAGAATAACTTAAAACAGCTCAATCGCAATTAATTCAAAGTGAAAAAATGTCTAACATTGGGGCATTAGTTGCTGGTATTGCTCATGAGTTAAATAATCCAGTTAGTATAGTTGTAGGTAATGTTAATTTCGCAGAAACATATCTGGCAGCAATTATTAATCACATTAAATTATATCAAAAACAATTTCCTGACCCTGGTCTAATAATTGAAAAAGACGCGGAAGAAATGGATATAGATTTTCTGATTGAAGAGCTACCAAAAATATTATTTTCCGTAAAAAAAACCAGCGATCGCATCAGCAAAATTAGCGTATCATTGCGAAGTTTTGCTAGGGAATATAGTACCTCGAAAGTGGCTTTTGATATTAACGAAGGCATAGATAATACTCTGACAATTTTACAACATAGACTCAAAGCTAATCATCAGCGTCCAGCCATTGAAATTGTCAAAAATTATGGAAATTTACCTCAGATTAATTGTTATCCAAATACCTTAAATCAAGTTTTTATGAGTTTGTTAGTAAATACAATTAATTATTTAGAAGAATATAACCACAAAAAATTTAAAACTTATCAATAAATTCTGCAAAATCCAAATCGAATTACTATTACGACTTCAATTATTGAATCCTATGGAGTATAAATTAGAATAGCTAACAATGGACTGGGAATACTGGAAAACCTAAAATATCAACTATATGAAGCTTTTGAAAAGACTAAGGCTAACAGTAAAATAAGCAACTTGGGATTATCTATGAGTCACTTAAATTGACCTTAATTTTATCATTTTCTTTGTGGGTTTAATACCCCACCGTCAACTGGAGTGTTCAAAATTACTTGGGGTGAGAATCCCCATGTAATTTTCCTCCTGTCTCCTGTCTCCTGTCTCCTGTCTCCTGTCTCCTGTCTCCTGTCTCCTGTCTCCTTCTTCAATAAGAAAGACCTGAATAAAATTATCATGTCTATGGAGATAGGTACAGAAAGAATTTATGAAATAATAATGATTTGTCAAAAATATCAGGATACATAAAAACTCTGAAACTTTTATTCCTATTCCATTTTTCCTAAATTCAAAGAGATTTTTACCTGCAACTGAAATAGGATGGCTATATATAGACTTTGAACTCAGAGTATCAAAAAAATTAACTTGAAAATTTAGTTTTCAAGTATTACCAAACATGAAAAGTCAAACAACCCCAAATAAAAAAAATCATAATCAAATAAATTTTATACCATAAAAAAAAGAATGTTACCAATAATAAGGGCGATTAAAAGACACGTGCAGGAGATGTCCCTTTGACTAAAAAAATAATTTCCGACCTAAAAAATGATATTGAAGCCATTTATTCTGACTCCTAAGAAATAGCCTAGATATTTATAGCAAATATTTATCAAATAAATTTGATAGGATAAAATTAAAATTTTTATATTTCCCCAATAATCATAAGTGACAAAAATATTATTGTTGCTTAAAAATTTTATTCTCTAAATCTACAATGCAAATATTTGAAAATAAAAATAAACCAAACAATAATAGAGAAATTAAAAAATTATTAAGTAATACAACTAATAATATTAGATCGACGAAAATAAGAAAGAGCATATAATAATCATCTATGCTCTTTGTAATTTTATAGATAAATTCACCAGATAATATTATGCAGAATTCCTCCCTTGAAACTCTGGGTATACCACCCAATGCGTGGGCAGTTGATGAGACAACTGCAGATATTACTCGTCCCCCTCTTCCAGCTAAACCCATTATCATTAAAACTGAAACCAAAACCATTAAACTAGATTTAGCCAAAACAACAATTTTAGTCATAGATATGCAAAATGACTTCTGTCATCCTGATGGTTGGTTAGCTCATATAGTAGATGTGACACCTGCACGGTCTCCCATTCAACCACTAATAAATTTCTTACCACAATTGCGATCGCAAAACATCCCGATAATTTGGGTAAACTGGGGAAACCGTTCCGACCTACTGAATATTAGCGCTGGGTTACGCCATGTTTATAACCCCACTGGTAAAGGTGTAGGTTTAGGCGACCCACTGCCAAAAAATAATGCCCCCGTACTGATAGAAGGAAGTTGGGCAGCAGCAGTTGTGGATGAATTAGAGCAACAACCAGAAGATATTCGCGTGAGTAAATATAGGATGAGTGGGTTTTGGGATACTCCTCTTGATAGCATCCTGCGAAATATGGGCAAAACAACTCTGTTGTTTGCGGGAGTGAATGCAGACCAATGTGTAATGGCAACATTACAAGATGCAAATTTCCTTGGTTATGACTGCATTTTAGTTTCAGACTGTACTGCCACCACTTCCCCTGAATATTGTTGGCAAGCTACTATTTATAATGTGAAACAATGTTTCGGGTTTGTCACAAATTCTAATGCTATTTTGGATGCTATTAAATAATAAATATTTTTTGGAAAAGTCTCATATTTGGTCAAATACTAATTACAAAAAATTGGCACTTTGTAGCTATGCTTAAAAAGAGACGAAACTCAAAAAAAGATATCAGTTAAGAAGGCAAAAAAATCAAGGTATAACAAAAAGCAAGATTCCCAAAAACCTTTTATTTCCTGCCTTATGAAAACCTTGAAGAAGGAAGAAGGAAGGAATAAAAAGGAAAAAGTGGATGCAGACTCAAATCCCAATCAATTGTAAATACCCTGTATAAGGCGGGGTATTAACCCCAAAATAAAAATATAAAATTTCATGCCAATATAAGTAGCTATGATGCCACTGGTGTCTAAACAAATCTACAGCTAAATAATCAATAATTTCCTGAATAAGTTAACACTATTACCCAGAATAAAATGATTACTCAATGCATGATTCCAGTCCTTAAATCTCCCCAAGATTATCAAGCATATCGTATTAGTCCCCTAGATAGTAATCGATTAGCAATTATTTTCGATCCTGTAATTGCCAATGCTTCTTTAACTGTATGTTTAGAAATTTTTGATGTGGGGGGAAAAACTCCTCCCAATCGACATAATTTAGCGGTAGAAATGTTCTTTATTATTAAAGGAGAAGGAAAGGCAATATGTGACGGAAAATCTGTTAATATTCGTGCTGGTGATAGTATTCTAGTACCACCAACAGGGATTCATGTCATAGAAAATACTGGTTTAACTCGTCTTTATGCTTTATGTATTATGGTGCCAAATGAAGATTTTGCCGAACTAATTCGTGGTGGAATACCAGTAGATTTAGATGAAGAAGATATGCAAGTTCTTTCTCGTTCAAGTTGTATTTAAGAAGGAAGAAGGAAGAAGGAAGAAGGAAACAGCGGATGGGGACTCAAACCCCAACAAGCTTTTCAACAATTAATTATTAATTAGTAAACACCCTGTAGACAGCGAGGTATTAAACCCAATATCAAAAGATGATTTTTGATATAGTAACTACCATGACTACTCTTGACTTATGGAATATCTAATATCATGTCCGGTTGAATACTTATAAATAAACGACGGAGGAGGACCGAGTCAGGAGGACCGAGTCAGGAGGGAAGAAAGAAGAAGAAACAGGAGGAAAAGGAAAAAGTTTTTGATCATGCTCTTATCCGGAAATGATGTAAAACAACGGTATATCAATAATCAACCCTTTCTCCTAGATAACTAAACGCCTTTTTCCTTCTGCTATAAAAAAGGAAGACGAAAGAAGAAAAATATTACCCAAAATTCCCGTTCCCCAATTCTCTTTTTTCTGTTTCCTTTTGCCAAAAATTAAAAATAAAAATTTATATTATATCTGCTTAATTAGCACTCAAAAATATTTTGATTTCTATCCTCAGTTATATCAATTGTGTGTGAAGCTACACAGAATTATGAAATTTATTACTTGTCTGTCTTTATCTACAGTCAACTTTACAGAATAAAAGATAAAAAATAATAAAAATATTTTTTTCAATTATCTTATTTTTCAATAGAAGCAATTATTATACCAAATTCGATTACTATAGACCACAATTTATTATTGAGAAAAGCTTGATATATATGAATTATAGTTAATTTATTTTTGGTAAGTGCTAAACCGGATTTGGTATTAATTGTTAATTACTAAGAAAATTAAAATCTAGATGGTGCGTTACATTTCATTAACGCACCCTACTAGACAATAAATTAAGCATCAATACTTGATGGAGCTACCTCCTGACTCCTGTAAAATCATACATTTATTCAGCCTCAATATTAAAATGAAAGTTTTACCCAAAGAAACAGCTTCAATATTTACCAGAGATGAAGTACGTTTAGACGCTGATATTTATCGCCCTGATGCAGAAGGTGAATTTCCAGTACTATTAATGCGACAACCTTATGGCAGAGCGATCACTTCTACAGTAGTCTACGCTCATCCAAAATGGTATGCTTCCCATGGTTATATTGTGATTATTCAAGATGTACGAGGTAGAGGTACATCTGAAGGAGAATTTCAACTATTTGCCCATGAAATTGAAGATGGAATTGATACTATTAATTGGGCAGCAAATTTACCAGGTAGCACTGGCAAAATAGGGATGTATGGATTCTCTTATCAAGGCATGACTCAACTATATGCTGCTAGTGCTAAACCTCCTGCTTTAAAAACAATTTGTCCTGCTATGATTGCTGAGAATTTATATTCAGAATGGGCTTACGAAGGAGGAGCATTTTGTTTACAAACTAACTTAGGTTGGGCAATTCAATTAGCAACAGAAACTGCTCGTTTACAAGAAGATGAACAAGCTTATCAAGAACTTTATCAAGCTGCTAAAAACTTTTCTTTTTCTACTCCAATTCCTGCTTTATCGCAAGTAATGAATAAGTATGCACCAGACTCTTTTTATCATCAATGGTTAGAAAATTTTAAACCTGCTGAATACTGGCAAAATCTGTCACCAAATCTAGAAAAGTTAGACCTACCAATCTTACATATTGGTGGTTGGTTTGATACCTATTTACGAGGCACAATTAATTTATATCAAAAAATATCTTGTCGTAGTAAATTCCTACAAAAATTAATCGTAGGTCCTTGGTCTCATATTCCTTGGGGAAGAAAACTAGGAGTTGTAAATTATGGTTTAGCAGCTTCTAACCCCATAGATGATATACAAATATTATGGTTCGACCAATTTCTCAAAGGAATCAACACAGGAATATTAGAGCGATCGCCTGTTTCTTTATTTGAGATGGGAAGTAACGAATGGCGTAATTTTAATTCCTGGCCGAGTAATAATTATCAGTTCTATTATTTAGCTAGTACAGGACTTGCGAATATGAGAGAAGATTCAGGGATGCTCAACGATAATTGTCCTGATATTTCTACTGATGATATATTCGTACATGACCCTTGGCGACCTGTTCCAGCATTAGGTGGTCATGCCACATTTCCAGCAGGTTCTTTTGAACGTTCAGAATTAGATTGTCGTACCGATATTTTGACTTATACTTCTGAATTTTTAACAGAAGATTTACATATAGTTGGAGATATTTATGTAGAAATTTATTGTACAGCAGATACCAGTAGTTTTGACCTTTCGGCTGTGTTATCTGAAGTTAAAGCAAACGGCAATGTTTATAATTTTACCCAAGGTTATATCAAGGTTGTTTCTAACAATCTACCAGTGAAAATATCTTTACAGCCAACTTGTATAAAAATTGAGAAAGGTAATGCTATTCGACTAAGTTTAAGTGCAGCTTGTTTTCCTGCATATTTAATTAATCCTGGCATAGATAAACCACCAAAAGAAGTACGATTAATTGATGCAAAAATTATTACTATAACTATTAGCTCAGGAAAAAATAACCCTTCACGAATTTCTTTATCTATAGCAGGGAACAGGGAACAGGGAACAGGGAACAGGAGGGAAAACATTCCTCTGTCTGAGGTTCATCATCAGCATAAGTCCTAGTTGAAAACCCTCAATAACTTAGCATAAAAGACAGAGGGAATAGAGATAATACCAAATTCAAAAAAGGTAGTTACATCTTAGTTGATGATTTCTTCCTACAATAAAAAAATATAAATTCCATAAATTCTAACAATTCAACCTTTTTTCCTCTTTAATATTTCTGTTTTTCTTTCCCTATTCCCTATTCCCTATTCCCTGTGCCATGACTGTAGCAATATTTTATTAAATTGGTATAATTATCCATTATCCATTATCCATTATCAATTAATGAATTCTTCCTTCTGCTATATAATAATTTTGAGAAGTCAATTAAAAAATATATAAATATGTTCTATCGTCGTAGTCTTTTAGAAATTGCTGAATATATTTTTATTACTGCTTCTGTTGTAGGATTTTTGGCAAATTATATATTTGATAAACCAATTATTTATGCAGTAGGGTGTGTTTTGATTTCTCTGTTAATTAATTTAGTTAATCGACATAAATTAGCAGCAAAAATTAAAGTAATTAAATTTGATACTGCTGGAAAACTAGAGCAATATCAAAAGTCAATTTACCAAATGATTTCTCAGTTACAAAGTAGTATAGCTTTTTTTGAATCTGCTGCTAAAAACTTAGAAAATAATCAGGAAGATATCAAGATTAAACCTTTGCTGGAAACTATGAAAAGTTTGTCTAATCGATTTGATATTCAGGAGCAAACTATTAAACTGTTACAAACAGAGCTAGAAATGATTTCTCAGCAGTTTAAACAACGACCAGAATTACAGCAAATTAATGATTTAACAAGTGTGATTATTGATTTACAGCAGTTTATTAATAAATTGCCAGAGTGGAGCGACCTACGACAACATCAGTTTCAAAAGTTAGAAGAAAAAGTTAATCATGCTTTGCATAAACTTGAGGAAAGTATTGCAGAAAGAAAAAGAGAAACTGTTGAAGAAGGAAGAAGCGGTGCGACCGCGTTGGGGGCAGACGCAAGGAAATTCGCAGCAAGAGAGGAATAATTGATAATTTATAAATAATAATTTATTTTATTTTTAATTCTTACCAGATGTCTAATATCTCTAAAATAAAATAAGTAATTGCCAATAATCTTACAGATATTAAGACAGATACATAAGATAGTAAAATTTAAGATACGCTTGAAAATTATCATGGTCAATCAATTATTTTTTGACGACTTAACGTGCTTAACTAATAATCGAGCGATCGCTTCAAGTTGCTTATGATTAAAACTTTTAATAATTAATTTCACTAACTCTTTAGGTTCTTTTGGCAAAGTTACTTTTTTCTGTTCAGAAGCTGTTGCTATTTCCTTAAGGTCTTGACTTTCCACTATTTCCTGTACTTTTCCTGCTTGGATAAACTCACCTGCTTGATTAAGTTCTTTAATAATTACAGGAGCTAGAATTTGATAAGACAATTTAGAACTAACGATCGCCTGTCGAGAATATGTAACTAAAGTCTTCCAAATTTCTGTATTTTTATCCAACTTCAACAAACCATTACAAACTTCTGTAAGCTGCTTTCTAGAGTCAGGAGAATCAGCCTGTTTAAACACCTCCAACATTTCTTTTAACTTACTTTTAACTTGTTGAGAAAAATTAGATTTAGATATTGTCTTCCCATTTCCACCAGCAGTAGATTGAGAAACAGTACCACCACTCACTAAAGTATTCAAATTAGTTTCTAATTCTGAAAAAATAGGCAAAGCATGATCAACAATTTTTTGTCCCTCTTCTTCCCTCAAACCATAAGGACCTTGGAGACGTTCTACTAAATCTTTGAGAGTATCATATCCTTTTAAAAATTGAGACTCTACTGTTTGGTCAATATCAACAGGATTTTCGCGGATTATTTTGAAACAATCTTCTAAACGGTGAGCTACCTTTTGTACACTGTGCATTCCTAACATAGCAGCCCCACCTTTGACAGAATGAGCTGCTCTAAACATATCATTAATAGTTTCAGAATCTGACATTGTAGACTTCAAATCTACCAACCCATTTTCTAGGGTAACTAAATGTTCTTCTGCTTCTAATATAAATAATTGTTTAATCCGATCATCTTGTTGTGTTGACACAATATTTCTCCTAAAAATTACAATTATTCATTACATTTACTGGAAGTTACTACCTCTATTCTAGCATTAATAACTGGAGTTATAAAAGCATCTTAATGTAATTAACTACATCTAGTTTAATCCTTTTTTGACTGAAAGTTAGCAGATCATTTAATGTTAACTAGCTGTCAGTTATAAGCTTTGGTTGAAATCCCTGGCTTGTACAAGTAGGATAATTTAAGAAGGGTTAAAATTCCCTTTTCAAGTGCATTTATCTCAGTTTCAGCTATTGATCACTCCCTGTTTGCCAAGCATTCCTTTGAGGAAATGCTGACTGTAGCAATTGCCGTTTGTGGAGCATTCCGGACCGAAACCCTTTTTAATTTTGCGCCTTACATTATCTCAAAAAGTTTGCTATATATCTTTAGTAATGAAGAGATAGGGAGATGGGGAGATGGGGAGATGGGGAATGTGGTCAGATGGTAATCAAACATAGCATTACTATTTAGAAATAGTATTAGTACAGATCAAAAGCTTAAAACTCAGACAACACAATATTTTTCCTTCTTCCCTCTTCCCCAACCAAGACCTTAATGGCCTAAATGGCGATTGTGCCAATATTTATAAGCAGCATAGGCCAAAGTAACCACACAAGTGACAATAGCAGATTCATCTGCCTCAAACTGAGGATGATGCAGAGGATAGTTAGGTTTGTCTTTGTGTCCCACTCCCAAACGAAACATCATACCTGGAACTTTCTTCAGATACATAGAAAAGTCTTCCGCACCGAGGGAAGGCTCAGGTAAAATACGAACCCGATCACTCCCCCAAGCTTCCAAAGAAACAGACTCAACCAACTGAGTCAATGCTGGGTCATTTTGCACAGACGGTACTCCCTGACGATAATTTAGTTCATACTTAGCGCCATAAGAATTACAAATATTAGCCACAATATTTTCAATCCATCCAGGTAAAACCTTATGAGTATCCGGATGAAGCGATCGCACAGTTCCCCACATCTTTACTTGGTCAGATATCACATTTGGCGCTCTTCCGCCACTAATCTTACCAATTGTTAACACTACAGGTCTTAAAGGATTATGAGTTCTGCTAATGGCCTGCTGTAAATTAGTAATTACCTGAGAAGCAATCCAAATCGCATCAATAGCTTCATGGGGACGGGCACCATGACCAGACTCCCCAATAATTGTCAGTTCCAAATCATCAGCAGCAGCAGTTAGAACCCCGTGACGAATACCCACCGAACCCGCTGGAATAGTTGGGTAAACATGGACTCCTAAAATTCCCTGTACATCCTCAAGTGCCCCATCTTCAATCATCCAATTTGCACCTTGGGCAATTTCCTCTGCTGGTTGAAACAGAAACCGAACGTTACCTGGTAAGGGTTCTCCCAATTCAGATAACACCATTGCCGCTCCTAGTCCTACAGTTGTATGGACATCGTGACCGCAAGCGTGCATAATGCCAGCATTACGGGAGGCAAAATCTAAATTAGTACATTCTTTAATCGGCAAAGCATCCATATCGGTACGAATAGCCAACCATTGATTATTACTATTAACTTTGAGTTCTCCCAGAACACCAGTTTTACCTATAGACTCTCGTACATGGAGACCACAGGAAGACAACACACCTGCAACATAAGCAGCCGTTTGGTACTCTTGGCCACTTAATTCTGGGTGAGAGTGAATATGACGACGAATTTCAATCATACGGGGGGCCAGGGTAGCTGTTAAATCTTTAATTTTGGTTAGCATAGATAATTTATATTTGTGTAGTATTGAGTCTATCTAAAGCACATTAAATGATGATAACAAAGGGGAATTATCCTGGGAAATTATTAAGCAATAAGTTTTGCTGGAAATGGCGATCGCCGACCGTTGTATTATATGGGGAGCGATCTCTGAGTGTCTTTTGAATCCTACTTAACTTTGAGATAATTTTTTTTTATTTAGATAGGAGCGATCGCCAACCGTTTGTCTAAAACTAAAAAATAGCTGAATGCTAAATACTTATCTATTAACTTAAAAACTACTAAATTATTCAAGGAATCTGACTTTATTAATCATGGAAAAAATTTGGCAAAGTCTCATAAATATTACAATTCTAGATATACCAGCAATAAAAATATTTTTTATTGCTCTGGCTTTAATAGGAATATTAGGATTAAAAGAACTATTCAGCATAATATTAATTAAGAAAGTTGAGGCTTTAACTCGTAATACAAAAACTACCCTTGACGATCAATTAATTGCATCTGTTAAACAGCCGATAGGGTGGTTTATCTATATACTTGGATTGTGGATTCTACAATTAATATTAACTGATTCTATTTCTCCCCAATTAAATCAAATAGTTACAGGAATTATTAACTTAGCAATAGTAGGTAATTTTTCACTAATTGTCTACCGTATATCTCCGATATTAGGAGAATTTTTTAGTAATTTATCAGCTAAAACTGAGACTGAATTAGATGATATTATTAGCCCTTATCTGCCGATATTATTTAGGTTTACTGCTATCCTAATTTTTGGCTTAAAAGCAGGAGAATTATTACTAGGAACTTCTGTTACTGCAATCTTTGGTTTAGTCGGTGGCGCTGGTTTAACGTTAGGTTTATTATTTAAGGATGTTATTAGTGATTGGTTCGCTACAGTTGTAATTTACAGTGACAGCTTGTATCGTGAAAATGATTTGATTTTACTACCAAGTGGTGTTTTGGGGCAGG
This sequence comes from Okeania sp. SIO2C2, assembly GCF_010692625.1. Classification (NCBI taxonomy): domain Bacteria; kingdom Bacillati; phylum Cyanobacteriota; class Cyanophyceae; order Oscillatoriales; family Microcoleaceae; genus Okeania; species Okeania sp. SIO2C2. The sequence continues at coordinate 119,007 of NZ_JAAHGM010000008.1, read as the reverse complement.
TTACGAAAATTGGTATTAGAAGTACAACAATTTATTTAAAGTTTAAGGGAGCTATCCAGAAAGTTCCTAACTCTAAAATGATTGATGGCAACATCAAAAATTTCTGCCAACAGCCAATTGAAAATCGGAAAGCAGCTATTGATTTATTCATTAAAATTGACGGAATTTCAGCTCAGAAAATAGCCGATATTAATGATAAAATTCGACAAATTCCTAAATCAATTGACATTTTAGATAATTCTTGTCTGGTGAGATTTGATGGATTGGACAGAAATGCTCGCGTGATTAGAGTAATTGGATATACTAACAATTTAGATAAGTATTATAGCTCTTATGACCAATTGAATTTGGCAATTTTGGCTTTATTGGAGCAAGAGGGAATAGATTTATTTAATATTAATATTATTAGTGATACAGAAACTTATAAAAGTTGGCAGTCTAGTCAAAATTTAGGGATTGAACAAGGGAATAGAGAATATATAAATCCTATTTAAGTTGTAATATTTTCCTGGCAGCTAGGAGTCATATCAAGTTCGGTAGCATCGTTATTGTAAAGGTAAGGAAGAAGGAAGAAGGAAGAGGGAAGAAGTGAAGAGGGAAGAAGGCTTTAGTTATCTAGAATAGAAGACTTAAAAGTCCAAAAAACCTGAAATTTTTTGTAGATATTCACCCTTGGGTTTACACAAACGATAAAGTGCGGACATGATATCAGGAATCAGGAGTCAGGAGTCATAGTTTTCAATGTTTTCAACTCAGATTAACTATTAGAAAAAATATTACCGAATAATTAATCCAAACTTCAGTATGCTCAGGACTTACGCAGAGACTCTGCATATAGCGAGGGCGTTAGCGGCAGCTCTGCGGAGCGCAAATGCCATTTGCCCCTACAGATGGTGGTTTAAAGGTCAATTTGCGTAAGTCCTGATGCTGATTTTAGAGAGGCTAATTTGACTGATGCTAGCCTCCAAAATGCTGATTTAATGTTGGCAAATTTACAAGGTGCAAAACTGACACGAGCTAATCTAAAACACGCTAATCTTCAAGATGCAAAATTTCAGGCAGCTCAGATGGTTAATGGAAATTTCCAAGGTGCAAACTTAACTTATGCAAATTTGGAAGGTGCTAATTTAGCAAATGCTGAGTTAAGCAACAGTCGTTTGACAGGAGCAATACTCAGAGGAGCTAATTTACAGGGAGCAATTTTAGAAAAAGCTGACTTTGAGAACGCAAATTTAGCAGGTGTTAATTTTAAGGGAGCACATTTAGAGGGTGCAAATTTTCAAGGAGCAGTAACTCCAAAGGAGGCAATATTGATACTAGGGCGAATCAAATACAAGCTAGTTCCTCCATCTCCTTTGGAGGAAATTTCACCTTGACAGCAGAGGGTAATATTTTTACTGAAAAAATACTGGCCTCATCTAACGAAAGTGGAAATGGAGGAAATATTAATATTCAAGCAGGAGGAAACATTGATACTACTATTGATCGCCTTGACTCTAGTTCTAGAGACCGAGATGCAGGGGAAATTACTCTCACAAGTGGAGGTAATATTTTCACAAGTAGTATAAATTCGGGGTTGCCCATTATGGAATGATATTGCCAAAAATTGGTTTAGATTTTGACTAAAAAAAACCTAATATTAATTATTCTAGCAATTGATTAATCCACAATCCAATTCAATCAAAAATATCAAATCATTCGTCACTGTTCAACGCCATAAATTCAAATTCTGGTTCTTTTCTGGGTAGTGGGGGAGACATAACTCTAGATGCAGTTGATACTATTGATATTACTGGTGGGAGATTAAGTTCAGGTTCTGTTGGCACCAACTCTGGCAACTCAGATGATATTAATGTCGAAGCGGGAAGAAGATATCAATACTGAGGAAATTAATTCTAGTGGTGGAGAAAATACTGGGGACATAGAGGTTAGTAGCGATAATGGGGAGGTAAATACGGGAAATATTGAATCCCTTGGTGACTCAGAAGACTCAGGTAATATTGATGTTAATGCGGAAGGGGATATAAATACAGAAAATATTAGTTCTATTGGCAATAATAGTGGAGATATTTCTGTTAATAGTCAAGAAGGTTCTGTGAATACAAATAATATTGAAACAATTGCCGAAGCTGGAAATTCTGGGGATATAAATATTGTAGCAATAGACGATATAAGTACAGGTAATATTAGTTCTATTGGCAATAATAATAGTGGAGATATTTCTGTTAATAGTCAGGCAAGTTCTGTTAATACAAATAATATTACGACTCAAGCAGAAACAGGTACTGCTGGTGACATTGATATTAGTGCTAGAAATAATATAAATACAGGTAATATTACTTCCACTAATCCTCAAGGAAGTGGTAATATTAATCTGACCACTGAAGTAGGTAAAATTAATACAGGTGAAGTCTTTACAGATACAGGAAAAATTAATCTTAATCAACCAAACAATAATATTAGTTCAGTAGTAGAAAATAATCCGATTTCTATAACTCCCAGTTCCACACCTTCAACTACTGCTACCGGATTTGATATCAATATTTAATCTCCTCATCCCCCTATATCCCTAGCTCCCCATCTCCCCATCCCCCGCTCTCCAAGACAAAACTCCACAACCTATGAGCCATTTCTAATTTACTACAAGACGGAATATCTCGCCGACGACCTTCAGCATCCAGAAAAATTCCTTGATTTGTATCGCTACCAAAACCCGCTTCCTCTCGGTCAATAGGGTTAGCAACAATAGCATCTAAATTTTTAACCTGCAACTTCTCCAACGCAGGTGTAACAATATCTCCAGTCTGTGCTGCAAACCCAATCAAATATTGCCTGCGCTGCTTTAACCTTCCTAACTCCGCCACAATATCCGGTACAGGCGTCAAAGGTAATAAATCTGGTAGCGATCGCTTTGGCAATTTCTCACTACTATACTCAACAGGTTTAACATCTGCTACTGCCGCACTCATCACAATTATATCTGCTTCAGTAAAATGAGATAACATTGCTTGTCGCATCTGAGCAGCACTCACTACCTCCACAGTTTTTATCCCTGATAACAGCAACTCTCCCGAAATACTATGAACCAAAGTAACACTTGCACCGCGATGCAATGCCGCCTTAGCTAAAGCTATACCCATCTTACCCGTAGAAGGGTTGCCAATATACCTCACAGGGTCTAAATGTTCTCGGGTTCCACCCGCGCTAATTAATATTCTCTTACCTACTAAATCTCTTTTGCCTGCTGTATATAACAAAGATTCTATATTTGTGATTATCTCTGTTGGTTCCGCCATTCGGCCTTGACCAACGCGATCGCAAGCTAATATTCCCGTACTTGGATGTATACCATAATATCTTTTTTCTGTCAATATTTGTTGCCAATTTCGCTGTACTGTCTGTTGTTCCCACATATCAGTATTCATTGCCGGAGATAATAAAATTGGGCAACTAGAAGCCAGCACTGTATTAGTTAACAAATTATCTGCTAAACCGTATACTAATTTTGCCAAAGTATTTGCTGTGAGAGGAGCAATGACTATTATTTCTGCCCATTCACCCAACTGAATATGCAATGGACGTCCGTGAGTAGACTGCCAAAAATCTCGATCTGTATAAGCTGGATAACGACAGAGAGTGGATAAAGTTAGAGGTGTAATGAACTGTTGAGCAGAATCTGTCAAAATTGCTCGCACCTCGATACCAGATTTTACGAGAGTAGAAACTACTTCACAAATTTTATAAGCTGCTATACCACCACAAATACTGATTAAAACTCTTCTACCCATAATATTTTCTTGTCTTGAAAAGGAGAGGTAATTGTTAATTAATAATTGTTAATTGTTGAAATTCTAGATCGTTAAGTTGTGAAGAAGCAAATAATTAATTAATATAGTATTTTTGGCATTGGTGATTTGAGGTATGAAATAAGTAATTTAGGTAAATTAAGAGTCATTCTTTGAATAGCAAAATTAGATGTTGTCTTTACTTAATTGACCGAAAAACACTTTTCTTTCTCCTGACTCGGTCCTGCTGAGGACTGACTCTGAAGTAATTAAAATTAATATCATACACACTCTTGAGCAACGCCATATTTTTCATTAAGCAGTTGGGGTCGCACATTATGGAATGATATTGCCAAAAATTAGTTTAGACTTTGACTAAAAAAACCTAATATCAATCATTCTAGCAATTGATTAATCCAAAATCCTGTTCATCAAAAATCTAAAATCATTCGTCACTGTGCAACGCCAAGCAGTTGTCATATCAAATGAATGTTTCCTATTTGACTAAAATCATCAGTAAGTATTCAAACATAATTAAGATTAAGATAAATAGGAGTGTTGGGTAAAAAGTATCCAAGCTTAAAAATACCTTGTTTACTAAACCAACACTCTCAAATCTGACAAAATGATTAAATTACTGACTTGTGCGTTCCCATATTTTCCTCAAGCCTCATCACAAGGCTCTAAATCCAATAAATGGATATAAGGATCGATTAACTCTGGACGTTGAAAGGCGATCGCTCGTAGCAGGTGCCAATCACTCAACCCGTCAAAAGGATTTTGATAATCATCTTCCTCCAAACGTAAAGCCAACTTAGCTACATCCTGTGCAGTTAAATTAGCAACCTCGTGTAAAGAACGGGCTATAGTTTGCATCAAAACCGACCTCCCTGAAATGGCATCTGCTGAAAGCATTAATTAAAACGGAGTGTTATTCACACCTCCATTTAATATAATAGTCTTTCTAAGCTTTTGCCATAGTATCTATAACAAAACTTCGCATTAACTTCACAATTTCTGGAATAATCTCATGTCCCATATTAAATTCTTGGTATTGTATATTTGCCCCCAGATTTGTGAAAGTATCGCGCGTTCGTCTTCCTTGTTCAATAGGTAAAACTGGATCTTGTATACCATGTACAACCAACACAGGTGGTAATTTTTCTCCTGATGGTTGAAGTTGAGAATGTAGATATCCACTTAAAATAATTAAACCTTTTATTGGCAAAGTTACTCCTACATCCATAGCCATTGCCCCACCTTGAGAAAAGCCACATAGAATAGTTTTAGATAAAGGTATCCCTGTTTTACTTTCTAGAGAAATTAGCCAATCAATTAATATTTGGCGACTTTCAACCAGACCTTGGAATTCTAAATTTGATAAGTCATACCACATTTTTCCCTCAGGAACTTCAGGATGAGGCAATGGAGCATTTGGAAATTCAAACCAATAATCAGGCAAATTCAACTGTGTTGCTAAAGGTGTTAAATCATTACAATTAGCTCCCCAGCCATGTAAGAGAACAAATAAAGCAGTAGGTTCTAAATTAGGTGAGATAGTAATTGAACTTAATTGGGTCATTATAAAGACATCAAAAGTAATTCCATTATTGTAACTATTCTGCACCAAATATTAAATTAGTTTTGCACAGTTACTTATAGAACCAAGTTTACAGCGCTTTTTATATTGATGAACCACATAGTCACAATCACGCGCCCAGTAGGGACGTTCCATAGAACGTCCCTACTGTGGTCTACCGAAATGAAAACCGCTGTAAAGATGGGGAGATGGGAAGATGGGGATATCAAGAAAGATTTGGTAATGGCGCTGTGATGGAACTTTTTTTTAGACCGAACCCGAGCGGATTTGATCTGACTGCGCGGGGTGCAGCAGATGCAAGCGGTCATTGTGTGCTAGCTTTTAGCGGAAGTTAGGCGCAAGCGCAAAACGCCCACATGAAAAGCGCAGTATGAAAAACGGAAAAAGCCTCTTACAGAGGAACTGCGGAATTCAGTACCTCCGGTAATAGGGAGGCGATCGAACATACTAAATTTTCTTTCTCTTGGTCGATTGGATATGGCATTTTGCAAGCGTAAAGCTCCACTTTTTATCCCCTTAAAAGAGGAGACTTGAAACCTGATTTTGTGGTTATAGCGCTGTGCGCAGGCAACAGCTCCGGAAGGCAACAGCTCCGGAAGGGGGATTGAAGAAGGAGACAGGAGACAGGAGACAGGAGACAGGAGGAAAATTACATGGGGATTCGCTCCCCCAAGTAATGCGTGAACACCCCCGTTGACGGTGGGGTATTAAACCCACAAAGAAAATGATAAATTGCCGATAATATAAGACTTTTAGCTATTTTGCCCCTCCTGCAATTTGTAAATATACCAGCGCTCATTGCTATAAAAAATTTATAAATTTCAATCAGTAAATATACTCTATGCTAAAAAAAACTGTATTATATGGCGTTGCTGAGGGGCGGGATGAATCTTTGCACAAAAGGTAACATCTTTTACTTCCTCTTTTTTTCAAACTATAATTCCAATGGGCACTCTATGTAACGCCCTCCACACTCTTCACACTAATTCCAATGGGCACTCTATGTAACGCCTATTATATCATGTCCGGATAATAGCGCCATAAAAAACTTTTTTCTACTCTTCCTTCCCTCCCGACTCCTGACTAACTATACCGAAGAAAAGCTGGTTTAATATTACAACAGTAGATACTGACAAATTTTTGCATAACCTTTTCTATGTGAGAAATATAAACTCGCAGAACAGAAAAACAACAGTAAAAAGGAGACAGTAAAATGTCCTTAACTGGGGAACTAATCCCTGCTGAAACCAGGATTAACAAGCATTTGGTAGCTTCAGAATCTCATAGATATTTCTTCTTGGCAAGTCAGATAAAACTGCTTAATTTTCTGAGAACGATATCAGCTGACTTCCAGATTATTTTTCAACGTGATCCAGCAGCTAAAAACTGGTTTGAAGTTTTGTTGTGTTACCCAGGGTTTCATGCCTTGCTGTGTTATCGGATAGCTCACTATCTCCATGGTTTAAAAACTCCCTTAATTCCTCGCTTCATTTCGTACTTTGCTCGCTTCTTGACTGGAATTGAAATTCATCCTGCTGCTCAAATTGGTAAGGGTGCTTTCATTGACCACGGGATGGGTGTAGTAATTGGCGAAACAGCAAAAGTGGGAGAATATGTTCTGCTCTATCAAGGGGTGACTCTCGGTGGAACAGGTAAAGAGACTGGGAAACGCCACCCCACTCTGGGAAAAAATGTGATTGTCGGAGCTGGAGCTAAAGTTTTAGGTAATATCAAAATCGACAACAATGTTTCTATTGGTGCTAATGCAGTTATTCTACGGAATGTTTCTGTTAATTGCACAGTTGTCGGAGTTCCTGGTCGAATTGTTAAGCGTTCAGTATTAAGTTGAGATTTATACTGAAACCGAGAAAAATTCAATCTCAAGGGGATTTCAAGCAAAATTGATAGCTTTTATTCCAGAGCTACTAACTAGCTCTAGGAGAACGCAAGTTTAGGCAAAATTAGCGATCGCTCATCTAGTTACTCACAGCTATTTTTGCTCAAAAGACTCATTTTGTCTTTTTTTCAAACTCATCAGACAAATTAAATCAACAAATCATAGGAAAAAGTAAAACAATGACTAACAACATCTTCACAAAATTCACCGTCGCAATTGCTAGTGCAGCTTTGTTTACCGTAGTTTCAGAAATTCCCGCTCATGCTGCCTCTTTCAACTTCAATTTCCCTCTGATAGATGATGCTGAAGATATTCTCGGTTCTGGTTCTGTCAGTTTCGAGGCAGAACCAGATAAATTGAACGCTTTGGAGAAGTTTGCCCTAACTGAGTTTGACGTAGAACTTACTTTAAACACATTAGACACATTTTCTTTCTCCCACACAAATGCAGATAAGGCAAACGCTGTTTTTGCCAATGGAGAATTTTTAGGAATAGAGTACAACGGAAAATCTCAAGAAAGTAGTGATTATGTACTTCTGATTGATGGTGGAGATGAAGCAATCAAGCCTGGTGAACCTGGAGCTTGGTCAATATGGGGTCCAAACCTGGAAACTGGAGCTGTTGATACCAGGGTTACCGGAGGAGACAACGTTAGCTATGAATCAGTACCAGAACCTGCATCATTGGCAGGATTAGGAATTTTAGGTCTAAGTTTACTTGTGAGCAAGAAAAAAATCAATTCCCATTAAAAAAGCGGTCAGCATTCAGCAGTCAGCGGTCAGCAGTAAACATTTAGAAGGGGATTTAAACCCCTCCGCGCACCTTCCGGTTTATACCGGGGATTTAAACCCAGAGCTATAAAAGCTGATAGCTGTTTGCGGAGCATTCCGGTACGGAAATGCTAAAAGCTAATAGCTAGTGAAACATCAAGTTCTAGATTAACTTTAGGAATGATTGAGAGTAGCAAAACTCAGGTAAAAAATTCTCTCTCAATCATCTTTTGATTCAGCCAAAACTAATTTAATTTATCTATTCAGCAGTAAGGAGAACAACAATGGTATCGGTTTTACAATCTAACCCCAGTTTGAAATTAAAATGGCACTACCTAGAATTTTGTCAAAAAATACTTGGTCATCAATATGTAATTACCAATGAGAATGTAATTGCCTCAGTAGAGACAGCAACTTTTGAAACTTCACAACAAGTGCGTTTCGTGATTCAACCAGGTTCACCACAAGAGGTTCAAGCGTGCCTTAAAGCTGCTCAACTATTTGGAGTTCATATTCACCCAGTCAGTCAGGGATATAACTGGGGATATGGTTCTCAAGTTCCTGATGAAAACCTGAGTGTGGTTATGAATTTGAGTAGACTGAATCAGATTAAGGTAGATGGTAAAAATGCCACGGTCACTCTTGGTCCTGGAGTAACTCAGCAGCAGTTATTTGAATATTTGCGGTCAAATTATCCCCACTTGTTCTTTTCTCTCACAGGAAGTTCACCTTATTCCAGCGTTATTGGCAATGCTATAGATGCAGGTTATGCCAACGGTCTGAATGTCATTCGCTGGAATCATGTAATTTCCCTTGAGGCGATTTTACCCTCTGGTGAATTACTCAAAACTGGATTTGATGCTTTGCCCAACGCTTCAACAGCAGGAATATCTCGTTATGGTCTCGGACCAGACTTGAAGGGTTTATTTCGGCAATCAAATTTAGGAATTGTCACCGAAATGACGTTGGAATTATCATTACTGCCTGCATACCTACAAATTTTTTATTTTTCCATTGATGAGGAAAAGCAGTTAGGTGAGCTAACTGACCAATTGCACAATTTAAAGCAAACTGGATTAATTGAAAGTAACTGGATACTGTTGCATGGCTACCGAATTCTGGCAGAAGTCAGTCAGTTTCCTTGGCAAGAGACTGATGCACAAAGAACTCTAGATCGCAATCTGATGCTGAAACTCTTACGCCAACAACAAATTCCTGGCTGGTCAGGAGTTTATAACGGAGTGTTTGCTATCTATTCTCCTACTTTAAGGCGCGCTGAAGCAATGAAAGCAGATATTCACGAAGCCCTCAATAACAAAGTAAGTAGATTGAAAACGTTCACTGTAGACCAGTCTCAAATCAAAAAATTGCGTTGGAATAGGAATCTAGAAATTCCTGAATTGACTCATAAACTACTCAAAGGTCGTCTCTTGACTTTTGCTGGAATTCCTGTTCAGGGCAGTATTCCTATTAGTTATTGGCGTAAACGCTATTCAATTCCAGAAATTATGGATCTAGACCGAGACCAATGTGGTTTTATCTGGCTAGCTGTGACAGCACCTGCTTCTGGTACCGATGCACTTACTATTGTTCCTGTGATTGAACACTTTTTTAATGATTACGGGTTTGAGCCAATGATTGTTTTAGATGGTGTTAACAGTAGAGAAATGTATGTGATGACATCTTTAGTTTACGACCGCGAAGTTCCTGGTCGAGATGAACAGGCGAGAAAGTGTTTTGAGCGTCTAGCAGCAGAATTAAGGACAATGGGATACTATCAATACCGTTGGCCTAAAGCACTTTCTGTTGAGAATGCTTTACCAGAAAGAAATGATGACTATGCTTCAGTTTTCGCCAAGCTACAGTCAAGTATACTAGGAGATTAGGCAGTAGGGAGTAGTGCCGCTACCCGGAAGTTAAAAGTTAAAATTGAGTGCTAATTGGCGAGGTTTCCTACGGCGCTTTTAAAGTGCGGAACTATTTCCGCACACAGTCCCTCCAGGATGTATGTAGGGTCTAGAGCAATAACTATTGTCCAATAGAGCAATAGAACATTAATAATCGCCAAACAGAGCGATCGCTTTTGAACCAGAGCAATAACTATTGTCCAATAGAACATTAATAATCGCCAAACAGAGCGATCGCTTTTGAACCAGAGCAATAACTATTGTCCAATAGAGCAATAATAATCGCCAAACAGAGCGATCGCTTTTGAACCAGAGCAATAACTATTGTCCAATAGAACATTAATAATCGCCAAACAGAGCGATCGCTTTTGAACCAGAGCAATAACTATTGTCCAATAGAGCAATAATAATCGCCAAACAGAGCGATCGCTTTTGAACCAGAGCAATAACTATTGTCCAATAGAACATTAATAATCGCCAAACAGAGCGATCGCTTTTGAACCAGAGCAATAACTATTGTCCAATAGAGCAATAGAACATTAATAATCGCAAAACAGAAAGAATATTTCACCTTAAAAGGCGGGGTTTTAGACCCAATCCTGTTTGATAACTCGCCTCTCCGACTCTTGCTTATTCCCTCTTGCTTCTTCCTTCTTCCTTCTTCCTTCTACACTTTAGTTCTTTAACACTAACAAAAAAACATGAATAATTCCACCAGACAAAATCAGCAAATTTCTGACAACAACATCAATCTCACCGTCAACCCAGAAACTCAACTTGTCACAGTAGAAAATCCCACACCAAGCATTTCCGTACTATGGGATCAAGCAGTACAACAAGCAGTCATCAACACCTCCCCCGGTCCGACTGTTGCCTCCCGTGCTTATGGCATCCTACACACAGCCGCCTATGACGCTTGGAGCGCCTACGACCCACTAGCTATTGGAACTCAATTAGAGGATAATCTCCAACGTCCCCAGTCAGAAAACACTGATGCCAACAAAACTGAAGCTATAAGTTTTGCTGCTTATCGGGTATTATCCGAACTCTTCCCTAGCGAAGTAGAAATTTTCAATGAAGTCATGGCCGAATTAGGCTTTGACCCCAACAACACAACCACCGATACAACTACTCCTGCTGGCATTGGTAATGTCTCCGCTGAAGCACTATTAACATTCCGTCGTAATGATGGCTCCAACCAACTAGGAAATGACCCCAACGGTGACGGAACTCCTTACTCCGATATTACTAACTATCAACCCCTTAATTTTCCTGGAGAAACTATCGATATAGAGTCTTGGACTCCCGAACGAGTTCCCATTGATGCTCTACCCGGTGAAGAACAAAGAATACAAAGATTCCTAACACCTCAATGGGGTAATGTTACACCCTTTAGTCTCACATCCGTTGAAGAAATACGACCATCAGCACCAGAACCATTTTTACTTGTAGATGGTGAGGTAGACTTAGAAGCACGCACAATTACTCTAGCAGACCAGTCTGTGGTTGAAATTACTCCCGATATTGTGGGTACTATTATTAATCCTGAATTTATCGAACAGACACAAAGAATTGTCGATCTCAGTGCTAACCTGACAGATGAACAAAAATTAATCGCCGAATTTTGGGAAGACGGAGGCGGTACATCATTCCCTCCCGGAACTTGGCTGACTTTTGGAGAATTTGTTTCCGCTAGGGATAATCATACTTTAGACGAGGATGTGAAACTGTTCTTTAATTTGGGTAATGCAGTATTTGATGCTGGTATTGCTGCTTGGGATGCTAAAACTTTTTATGATTATGCTCGACCTGTACGCACAGTCCGGGAGTTAGGAGAACTGGGTTTAATAGGAGAATTTAATCCAGAACTTGGTGGTTTTGCTATAGATGCTTGGGCAGGTCCAGCAGAAGGAACCCAAACTATTTTGGCAACTGATTTTCTCACCTTTCAAACTCCTGGTAGTGACCCTTCACCTCCTTTTGCTGAATATGTATCTGGTCATAGTACTTTCAGTGCTGCGGGTGCTGAAATTTTGGAACGGTTTACTGGTAGTGATGATTTTGGTGCTTCAGTCAGTTTTGCTGCAGGAGAGTCTCGTTTTGAATCTGGTTTGACACCGGAGTCACCTCTAGTTTTGGAGTGGGATACTTTTAGTGAAGCTGCGGATGAAGCTGGTATTTCTCGTCTTTATGGTGGTATTCATTTTGATGATGGGGACTTGAATGGTCGCGAGTTAGGGCGAGAAGTTGGGGAAAGTGTTTGGGAGAGAACTCAGTCGGTTATTGCTCCTAATGTTATTATCAGTACAAATGATGATGATGATTTAATTGGAACTTCTGAAAATAGTTTCATTTATGGCAACAAAGGTGATCATACAGTCCAAGGTTTGGATGGTAACGACTTACTTTTTGGAGGTAAAGGTGACGATACAGTTGATGGAGGTAATGGTGTTGATATTATTGGTGGCCACAGGGGTGATGATATTCTCATCGGCGGACCTGGTGGCGATCGCTTTGACTTTGGATTAGGTCATGGCGACAATATTATTGTTGATTTTGAAGACGGAATAGATATTATTGGTTTACAGGGTGGTCTGAGTGTCGAGCAATTGACTATTTCTCAGATAGGTAATGATACTCGCATTAGTACTAACCAACTTTCTATTACGTTACAGGGTGTAGAGGAAAGCGTCATTAGTATTGATGATTTCACCGAACTTGCTTGATCGAAGAGTAGACCTTTTACCTCGGTGGTAACTGTTGAAAAATACCTCTACCTCCACCTCCAGTAATAGGAGTTATAGGTGTAGGTGATACGCGATCGCCAGAGCTACCAGCAGCAGGTTGAGAACCTCTCATCATTCCACCACGAGAGGGGTCTCCAACTCCACGAGAAGGGTCGGAAAATTCCGAGTCCGATACATCTGGAGACATGGTAAAATCAGAACCAGGTGCAGTGGTGCCACCCATTGGGTCGCCTGTACCACCCAGAGCATCATTTAAAAAAGTATTAGAAAAGCCACTGAAATCTAGTTTTCTCTCTTCTTCAAAAAACGGTACGCTTATTCTACGTTTTGCTGGTTCCCTAGAATTTTCTTCTTGAGCGTAAGCTACAGATATTAACCCAAGGGAAAAAGAAGAAGAAAGAAAGAAACATATCAATTTATTAATTGAATTTATCAGGAAAGGCAGAGGGGAGGAGGCAGAAGGCAGAAGGGAATTATGACTCCTGTCTTCGTTCATTCCCAAATATTTTGTTCTTTTTTGTTGCACCTTTACTCTTGTTTGTTCTCTGTTTCTTACTGCTATCAAAAAGCTATTATTTTTGATATTATCTTTTTCTTTTGGGTTTAATATCCCGCCATCTACAAGATGTTGAAAATTGGTTGAGATTTTAGTCCCCATCCACTTTTTTATTCTTCTTTCTTCAATCATAGATAAATATAGTTATTCTAAATTTTTTTTGTTAATTTTACTTATCTTTTTCTTTTGGGTTTAATACCCCACTGTCTTACAGAGTGTTGACAATTGGTTGAAGTTTGAGTCCCCATCCATTTTTTCTTCCTTCTTCCTTCTTCCTTCTTCAAGGTCAAAAGCGGAAAGTTGTCCGTAAAACTCCAATTACAATTGTTTCATTATCTTCATTATGTTCTGGATTAGTAACTACAAAAAATCCGGGAGTAATTGTGATATAATCGTTAACTTTATACCGATAAAAAGTTTCAATATGATAAGAAGTATCCTCATCTTCTTCAATGCCATTATCTCCATCAACTAATTTTAACGGTTTACCAAATAAAAGGGCAAATAAATCTCCTTGACGACCAAAAGGGTCAGACATACCAACAGAAAATAAATAAGTATTAGAAGTAGCATGAGCATCAGAATTAATATAATTTGTAAATACCCATCCTCCCCAAGCACCTAGAGTTATTTTCTCCCAAACTCGCCATTGCACTGTACCACCCACGGCATTAATATTAGCAGGTATACTTAACCCTCCAGAAGTATCAGCATTTAAGCTACCAGTAAAGGTATCTAAAAAACCGTCTTCTGAATAAGCATTAATATAAGTCACACCAGTCAATACATTATCAAATGGAACAGTTAAAAATTGAACTCCCACAGCACTATGACCTGCATCAGTAATACCACCTTGACCTGTTGGACCGTTACCAGGGTTTTCGCTATCCCGGGTACCGTAGGCAACTTGCAAACGTACTTTATCAGTAATTAACCAATCAAAACCTAAACCAGAATCTAATCTACCTATCTTAAATATGGGACTAGAGTCAGTAAAGCGGGAAATAGACCCACGACCTGCGTCAAAATAAGGGGAGTTAGCTGTGAGGACACTATTTAAGCTGAAGTTGACAGGACGGAAAGTGAAGACCACGCGATCGCCAAAAGCGGGAAAACGATATTCCAACTTAAATATCTGAAACTCATCATCTGTATTTGTTTGATAAGATAAAATTGCCATATCTGTATTAAACGACTGACTACCTGCAAAACTACGACTACTGAAATTTGCTGCACCCAATTCTATTCGTAGGCGGTCTTTACCTGTAAAGGTTGTAGCTGTTTGCAATCGTACTAAATAATTAAAAATTGTGTTTTTGTCTCCGTCTCCACGTCCACCAAAAGCATTGACTACATCCTCACCGCCAAAACCGTTGGTTAAGCCAAATATTACTTCTCCACCAAATATTGTTGTAGTGCCATTAAACCTGTTTGCTTCTAATTCTGCGGTGCGAGCTTCAAGTACATCTATTCGACCACGAAGGGTAGCTAACTCTGGAGCAAATTCTTCGACTAAACGTTGAACGGCAGCTATATCCTCGCGAGTCGCTAAGTCTACTGTAGACTGGCCAATTAATTCTGTCATTCTATCTAAGCAGGCATTTAACCCAGCAGCAAATTCGTATCGGGTCATAGCTCGGTTGCCTTTGTAAGTGCCGTCTGGATATCCTGAAATACAACCGTAACGTTCTACTAATGATTGTAATGCTTGAAATGCCCAGTCTGTAGGTTGGATATCTGAGAGTTGGGATACGGAGGTTACTTGGTCTAGTTCTGAAAGATCGTCATATTCATCTGATGCTTGTGCTAGTTGTAGGGTTTTTTTTCTAACTGTTGAAGGAACAGAATGGGAGTTATTTAAGCTCTGTAATATTGGTGGTGATAGTAAATGGAGAAAAGACTCATCTTGAGGTTTAACTTTTGTAGAATTTATTTGTGTTAATCCAGTTGCAGATTTTGCCCATGTTAAAGGAACTCCTAAAATAAATATTGAGATTAAAGATAATAAAAATTTACTTCCCATTTTATTTCGTCCTCATCTTATCGGTATATTTATTTAACTTGGTGTACTTTGATTTCAGTACATAATAATTTAAGACGTTTATATCATTAATATCTTCTTCGAGCAACCTAGCCAACAACTAATTTATTAAGATCAGTAAAATATTGTCTTCAAGTGCAGTGAAAGATCGAATAAGTTAATTTCTTAGACATAACTTCATAAGAAGATTACCAATCAAAACTTTACAAAACTTATTTATGGTCTTCCGGAAAATAAAATTTAATATTATCTTTATTGCCGTTATGTTAGTTATTTATATACGATTAAATTCACAAATCAAAAAAACTAAACAGTATAAAAACCGGAGTCAATAGGCTGTGGCCATAACAATTAGTAGCGAATTAGCTTCCTAAACTAGTCTTGAAGATCGCCAATTTAATTTATTTGATGAAGCCTTTAAACCCGGTATTTTACACACAAGTTATACATAATTTACTATCCAAATTCTAATTCCTGAATCTTTACTTGGTCAGGAAAAATCCTCAGAAAAAAACAGATTCACAAATATTTACCATGAACTTTTTAAACCAAAATCACAACCATGAAATTTTCTGTAAAAAGTTGGCAATTGAAGAAGGAGTCAGGAGTCAGAAGTCAGGAGTCAGGAGAACGGGGTCAATGGGGATTCTCATCCCACCAACCACATTTGCACCGTGCAGATGGTTGGGTATTAAATCCATAAGGGATAAAGATAATAGCCATTGTGTGAGTATTTGGCCTCCTGGTATGGGAATATTAGTAATTATTGACCCTACGGTAGAAAGTTATCAAATGTTAGCATCCGGGGTTTTGGCAGGGGCAAAAGTTGTAATTCTGAACTCGGAAGAAGATGAGGTCAGACAAATAACTAGAGCTATTTTGGATTATCCAGTTAATAGTCTCCATATTGTTTGTCATGGTTCTCCTGGTAGTTTGCAGTTGGGTAATACTAAGTTAAGTACCTCGACGTTGACCAAATACGAGGCGGAGTTGAAAAGGTGGGGTGAGACCATAGGGTCTGGTGGAATATTGTTGTATGGTTGCGAGGTAGGTGCGGGAGATATTGGGAAAGCTTTTGTGGGAAGGTTCCATGAGTTGAGTGGGGTAGGTGTTGCTGGTGCAGTAGGTCCTGTGGGTAATGCAGAATTAGGTGGTAGTTGGGAACTTGGGGTTAAGGTTGGGGAAGTTGGGGATGGTTTAGCGTTTGGGGAAGAGGTGTTGGTAAGTTATCCGGGAGTTTTGCCAGAAGATTTGCTCTTTGCTTCTCAAATTGAACCTGTCAACACCGCACCAACAGCTAATAATAGCAATATCCGCATAGACGAAGACACCACCTACAACTTTAGTATCACTGATTTTGATTATACAGACTCCGATGGCGACCCTCTAACCGAAATCGAAATCGTGAATTTACCCGAACGAGGGGAACTATTATTGGCAGGTTCACCATTAACCCCTGGTCAAACTATCAGCGCTACCCAAGTAGGAACTCTCAGCTATCGTCCAGAAATTCACGAAAATGGCGACAACTACACCACATTCCCAGTTATTTTTAACGATGGTGCAGAAAATAGCAACCAAGCGACAATAACTATCAACGTCAACCCAGTTAATGATCCTCCCGTAAGTGCAGATGATAATATTCGCTTTGAAGCAAATATCACTGGACAATTCCAATTTCAAGAAAGCAACTTTCCGATCATAGATGTAGATGGAGACAACCTAGCAAGTATTACGATCGCCCAAGAACCAAATTTAGGCAGTCTTACTCTCAACGATGAACCAGTCACTAACCCCATCCCCGTTAGTGACATCGACCAACTGGTATATAGTATAGAACCAACTCCTGTAGGCAATAACATCGATGAATTCACATTTACAGTTAATGACGGTCAAGCTGATAGTGTAGAATACACAATTAATATTAATGTCGGGGAAAGAAGTACAGATACACCCCCAACTGTAGCAGATGCTGAGATTACAATAGAAGAAGATACTACCTTTCAATTTAATACATCAATTTTCAACTTTCGAGATGCAGATGGTGACTTTTTCAGCAACTTCAACATAACCAGAACTCCAGAATTAGGACGACAGGAAACATTCACAGACGAGGGTGTTCTTGAAAACATTTTCTACATCCCCAACCATAACGAGTTCGGCAATAATTACACCAACTTAGAATTCCAGATCGGTGATAGTGGTGGACTCAACAGTCAAGAAACATACACCCTTAACATCAATGTCTCTCCAGTTAACGACAACCCAGTATTTACAAGTGGAGCGCCAACAACAGCTACAGTAGGTCAACTATACACTTACCAAATTACTGCCAATGATATAGACGAAGACCCGATAGATATTAACTCCAGTAACATACCTGGTTGGTTACAATTTACCGATAACGGAAACGGTACAGCTACATTAACAGGTACACCTACAGATCAAGACATAGGTAACAGCGATATTGAACTTACAGTTAGCGACCCCAGTGACACTACAGATACGCAAATTTTTAGCCTACAAGTCACTGGTCCCCAAGCACCTACAAACCTGCAAATTAGTGGTACAAAATTCAACGATATCAACAACAATGGTGTTTTAGACTTTATCGAACCAGGTTTGGCAGGAGTTACTATCTACGTCGATATTAATAATAATCAAGTTTTAGACAACGATGAACCTAGAGTAGTAACAAATAGTGAAGGGTCATACTTGTTTGAAAATATCAGCTTAGACCCTGGTACATATAGTATTAGAGATATTCCACCTGTTGGTTTAACTCAAACTGTTGCAGCTCCTACTATTACGGTTAACTCTGGATCTACAACTTTTACAAATATAGATATTGCTAATATTGCTACTATTGCCCAGAGTGGGAGTATTAGTGGTACAAAATTCAACGACCTTAATGGTGATGGTTTCTTCGACCCAGGTGAACCTCCATTAGAAGGATTTACTATTTATGTCGATTTTGACAACAGTAATACCTTAGATGCAGACGAACCAAACGCTATAACTAATACAGACGGCACTTACACCATTAACAATATCCCAGCAGGAAATTACACAGTTAGGGAAGTACAACAAACAGGTTTCACTCAAACTACACCAGACCCCATTGTTACAGTAGCAGCAGACCAAAATATCTCTAATATCAATTTGGGAAATTTTCAGTCATCAGAGTTAGGCAGTATCAGTGGGGTAAAATTCCAAGATGATAACCAAAGTGGGTTTCAAGACCCAGAAGAATTAGGTTTGCCAGGATTCAGAATTTACCTAGACCAGAATAATAATAATACCTTAGATGCAAATGAACCAAACGCCATAACAAATACAGACGGCACTTACACCATTAACAATATCCCAGCAGGAAATTACACAGTTAGGGAAGTACAACAAACAGGTTTCACTCAAACTACACCAGACCCCATTGTTACAGTAGCAGCAGACCAAAATATCTCTAATATCAATTTGGGAAATTTTCAGTCATCAGAGTTAGGCAGTATCAGTGGGGTAAAATTCCAAGATGATAACCAAAGTGGGTTTCAAGACCCAGAAGAATTAGGTTTGCCAGGATTCAGAATTTACCTAGACCAGAATAATAATAATACCTTAGATGCAAATGAACCAAACGCCATAACAAATACAGACGGCACTTACACCATTAACAATATCCCAGCAGGAAATTACACAGTTAGGGAAGTACAACAAACAGGTTTCACTCAAACTACACCAGACCCCATTGTTACAGTAG
>NZ_JAAHGM010000008.1:0-99847 GCF_010692625.1 Okeania sp. SIO2C2 | reverse complement strand
CCAAACGCCATAACAAATACAGACGGCACTTACACCATTAACAATATCCCAGCAGGAAATTACACAGTTAGGGAAGTACAACAAACAGGTTTCACTCAAACTACACCAGACCCCATTGTTACAGTAGTAGCAGACCAAAATATCTCCAATATCAATTTCGGAAATTTCCAACAGGAGACTGTTGATGCTTTTATTGTTAACAGCATAGGGGATGAAGGAGATGCCAACTTAAATGATGGAGTTCCCCTAACAGCAACGGGTGTAGTTACGCTCAGGTCTGCTATCGAACAAGCAAACTTCTTGCCGGGTGAGAATACAATAGACTTCGACCCGAATATACTATTTGGTCAAACAATTACTCTAAATACTCAACTAGATATTACCAGCGATATTATTATTAATGGGTTAGGGGCAAATAATCTGACTATTAGCGGTAACAATACCAGTCGTGTTTTCAATATTCAAGCACCCCCACCACCAATAATTGACGCTCCAATTTTGAATGCCTTGCAATTAAATACTGTATTGCCAACAGTTACTATTAGCGGTCTAACTATTACTGATGGAGTAGTTGGTAACGAAGGTGGAGGAGGTATCAGAAATATTGAAGGGAATGTGACATTAGCAAATAGTACAGTCACAGGTAATACAGCTATTTCAGGAGGAGGAGTATATACTAGAGGTGGGACTTTAACGATCGGTAATAGTCTCATTTCTAATAACACTGCTAGTTTTGGAGCTGGCATTATTAATAATAATACTTTCGCTTCTGATACTTATGGCAACTCTATTTTAGTTAACACAGGTGTCCTAGAAGTAAATAACACGACCATCAGTAATAACATAGCTACAAATGCTGAACTAAGTGGTGGTGGTATTGATAACGATGGTATTGCTACAGTTAATGACAGTAGTGTTTCTGGAAATACTTCGGGTTTTGATGGTGGCGGTATTTATAATAATGGTACAGCTACAGTTACTAATAGCAGTATTTCTGAGAATGTTGCTAGTCGTTTTGGTGGAAGTATCAATAATGATGGTACAGTTACAGTGACTGACAGTACTATTTCTGGCAACAGTGCAAATGCTAGTGGTGGAAGTATCAATAATGATGGTACAGCTACAGTTACTAACAGTACTATTTCTGGCAACAGTGCAAATGCTAGTGGTGGTGGTATTTATAATAATGGTCGTAATACTTTCTATGATGGGATTAACTTTGTTGGAGCTACTGCCACAATTACTAACAGTACTATTACTCAAAATATTGCTGACAATGATGGCGACAACATTGGGAATGGTGGTAGGATTACTAATGTTGGGACTGTTAATGTTAGCAACAGTATTATTGCTGGAAATTTTGATGCTTCATCAACAATTATTCTGTCGGATGTTTCAGAGAATTTCAACGACACTTTAGTAGGAGTTTTTAATAGCAATGATTCTAACCTGGTTGGCGATCTTCTTGGCAGTAGCGGTTTTGCTCCTAGTGAAGTATTGCAGGTTCCAGTGAGTTCTGTACTCGATCCAAATTTAGTCAATAATGGTGGTTCGACGTTAACCCATGCTTTAATTCAGGATATTAATAACCCTGCCATTGATGGGGGAAATAATGCTAATATTCTGCCTGGGGTACAATTTGACCAACGTGGTAATGGTTTTCCCCGGACTCTTGATGGTGATGGAGATGGTATAGCAGTTGTTGATGTCGGTGCGTTTGAAGCATCTCAGATAGAAACAGAACTATTGGTCAATATTAGCGGTACAAAATTTAACGACCTCGATAATGATGGTAGCTTAGATATTGGCGAACCGAGTTTGCCAGGGGTTACTGTCTATATTGACATCAATAATAATAATTTTCCCGACAACGATGAACCGACAGCAGTAACAGATGCTTTTGGTTTCTATTCCTTTAATAATATTAGTCTATTACCAGATACATATAATATTCGAGATATTCCACCTACTGGTTTTATTCAAGTTGCTCCAATTCCTACTATTACGGTTGATATTGCATCTACAAATTTTCCAAATTTTAATATTGCAAATATTGAGGTCAGTTCTTTCATCGTTAATGATACGAGGGATGCAGGAGACCTTATTCCCGGAAATGGAATAGTTGAAACTGCTCTTGGGGATAATATAGTTACATTGAGAGCAGCAATTGAAGAAGCTAATGCTTTCCCTGGTGAAAATACAATTGAATTCGAGTCTAGTTTATCCGGTCAAACAATTACTCTGTCAAATGCTGAACTAGATATTACTAGCAATATTATTATTAATGGTCTAGGAGCAAATAATCTGACTATTAGCGGTAATAATGCCAGTCGTATTTTTGATCTTCAAGAGTCAACAGTTACTATTAATGATTTAGCGATCGCTGAGGGATTTGTTTTTGGTGACGAAGAAGGAGGAGGTATCAGAAATATTGGTGGTATTGTCACGGTAAATAATAGTACCATCAGAAATAGTCAAGGATTCAATGGTGGTGGTATTTCTAACAAGGACGGTGTACTCACAGTCAACAATAGCACCGTATCTGGTAATAACAGTAGTGGTAATGGTGGTGCTATATCTAGTCAAGGTGGTGCTGATGGCGAACTGACAATTAATAATAGTACAATTTCGGGCAATACAAGTATTGGTTTAGGTGGAGGAATATATATAAATACTCCAGCATCAATTAGCGATATTGTTAGCAACACAATTGTTTTAAATACAGCTATTGACGGAGGTGGTGTGTTTATAGCAGGTGGTGCTACTCGAATTGAGCAAAGTATTATTGTGGGGAATAATAGCAATAATGTATCAGGAAGTTTTTTGGGCATTGAGAATGTTATAGATGTTCCCATTGAGTCGGTACTAGAAACTGCTCTACAAAATAATGGTGGTCCGACGGAAACCCATAACTTAATTCCAGGTAGTCCTGCTATTGATACTGCTCTGGGCAATACTTTTAATCTGGATCAGAGGGGAATTCAACGACCTATTGATGGAGATGGAGATGGTAGTGCTATTGCAGATATTGGTGCAGTTGAAGCATCTCAAATAACACCTGTAGGCAGCATCAGTGGGATAAAATTCAACGACCTTGACAGTGATGGTTTTTTTGATGCAGGGGAACCAGGGTTAGCGGGTGTAACAATTTACCTAGACCTCAATGAAAACCAACAATTCGACCCAGAGGAACCATCTGAAATTACAAATGATACTGGGAATTATAGTTTCAGTAACCTAAACTCTGGTACATATAACGTTCGGGAAGTTGTACCAGAAAATTTCAGACCGACTCTTGCTCCAGAAACACCAATTACTATTACTGCTGCTGGGGAAAATTTCACCAATATTAATTTCGGTAACACTACTAACATTGCCGGAATTTCTATTACTCAAACAGGTGGCATTACTGATGTCGCAGAGGAAGGAACTACGAGTGACACTTATGAAATTGCTCTTAATAGTATTCCTACTGCTCCAGTTGATATGACAATTATTTCGGATGGTCAGACAGTTCTCAGTGATGTTGATGAAACACTAAGCAATACAATTAACCTCACATTTAATGACTTAACTCCTCAAACCGTTACTGTTACAGCAGTAGATAATGAAATAGAAGATCCTGATATTAGCAATATTACCCATACTATTAGCAGTAATGACGAAAACTATAATGGCGCGAATGTACCATTTACTATAGATGACATTCCCAGTAACAATATACTCCCTGTCAATATTATTGATAGCGACATTGAAAATTTAGCTCCAGACGCTATAGATGATACAGCTTTCACTACAGTTAATAACCAGGTAAATATAGATGTCCTAGATAACGATACAGACCCCGAACTCGACCAGATCGATATTATTGATTTTGATGCAACTTCTACAGCAGGTGGTACAGTTACTCTCAGCACCGATGAAAATGAAAATCCCTCCTTATTATTATACTTTCCTCCCGATGGGTTCATAGGTGAAGACACATTTACCTATACGATTAGTGACGGTAATAATAATACAGACATCGCCACCGTTACTATTAATGTTATATCACCAGGAGAACAGCGTCCAATAGCTAACTCTGATACTGCCACGACAACTCAAGGTAACCCTGTAACTATTAATGTTCTCGAAAATGACACTGACCCCCAAGACAGTCCGGTAGAGATTTTGGCAACGACCGACCCAAGCAATGGAGCGATCGCTAATAACAACAATGGTACAATTACCTACACGCCATTACCAGAAGCGATCGGTGAAGATACATTTACCTACACTATTATTGACCCCGAAGGAAATATTTCCGAACCTGCAACGGTAACTGTGGCAGTTGACCCCCTCCCTCCAGGTAGTATCAGTGGCACAATATTCGACGACCTCAATAATAATGAGATTATCGACCCTGGAGAAACTGGACTCAATAATGTCAGTGTAACTCTCAGTGGAATTGAGAACGATATTCCGATCCAACAAACAACTGTTACTGACTCATCAGGTATTTACAATTTCTCTAATTTATTACCAAATATTGAATATACTCTCACAGCAGTTCGTTCTCCCGACCTACCTCTGCAAGAGTTTCCATTTCCTGTAACTATTCCTGCTGGTCAGAGTGCTAGTAATATTAACTTTGCCTACGATGTATCAGACCAACAAATTCCCATCGCCGAAAATGACACCGCCTCTACTACAGCAAATACTCCCATAACTATAGATGTCTTAGCGAACGACACAGGAGAATCTCTCAATATTATTACTGTAGATAATTTCACCACCGCAGGAAATAATGCCACTATCAATAACAACCAAATTATCTATACCCCATTACCAGAGTTCAGTGGGACAGATACTTTTACTTACGAAATTTCAGATGGCAATAATAATACTCCTAACTCTAGCGCTACAGTTACCATTACAGTCACACCAAACCAAGTAGTTCCCATAGCTGAAAATGACACCGCCTCTACTACTGCAAATACTCCCATAACTATAGATGTCTTAGCAAACGATACAGGAGAATTTCTCAATATTATTACTGTAGATAATTTCACCACCGCAGGAAATAATGCCACTATCAATAACAACCAAATTATCTATACCCCATTACCAGAGTTCAGTGGGACAGATACTTTTACTTACGAAATTTCAGATGGCAATAATAATACTCCTAACTCTAGCGCTACAGTTAATGTGACTGTAGACTCCCCACCTTCCGGCAGTATTAGTGGAATTATATTTAACGACACTAACCAAAATGGTTTTCTCGAACTAGGAGAAACAGCATTATCAGGTGTCACAGTTTTTATAGATACCAATCAAAATGGCATTCCTGACCCCAACGAACAAACAGCAGTTACAAACCAGTCTGGTCTATACACTTTATCTAACTTATTACCAAATACTTATACCGTCAGAACCATTACTCCTCAACCTGATGCTACTCTCACAACTCAAGAGTTTTCTGTCACCCTGTCTTCTGGGGAAAACCTCAATAATATTGACTTTGGTTATAGCACTGCCAACCCAGGTATTCTCCAATTTAGCAATCCCACTTTTAGCGTGACAGAAAATGAACCCACTGCTACAGTTACAGTTATTCGTACTGGTGGAAATGATGGAGTAGTTAGTGCCAATATTAACCTTTCCAATGGCACAGCAACTCAGGGTATTGATTATGGCAACCCTGTTCCTGAAACTATTTTCTTTGCAGATGAGCAAACCCAACAAACTATTAATATTCCTATTGTGAATGACAACTCAGTCGAAAATACGGAAACTGTCAATTTAAGTTTAAGTAACGCTACAGGTGGAGCGACTATTGGTCAACCTGCTACTTTAGAAATTATTGATGATGATGAAATTATATCCTCACCACCTCCACCTTTTACTACTAGGGTGTTGGGTTTTGATGGTGAATTTAACAATTTTGATTTTGTGAGGTCTGTTCAAGTTAATCCCCCTCAAGGTCCTGCGAACCTACGATTTTCTCCTAATACTGTAGCTTTAGTAAGCAGGAATCAAGGAGGTCAAGGAAGATTTGATGGTACTACTAACAATAGTACTGTTATTGCCTACGATATACCAGACCGACAATTCGGGTTTGAGTTAGATGCTATTGTCATTGATTTAGCTGAAGTTATCGAGCGGATAGGTGAAATTGAGTTTGGTAATTTTTCGTTGGATTATGCTTCTCCTAACAGAAGTCACAATGTGAGGTTTTTCAATGAAAGTCGTCAAGATATTGGCCAAGGAGCAACTTTAAGTCGGACTATTCCGGTTCCTGGCCAACCAAATAATTTTAGTAACTTTAGCCGTCAAGGTATTTCAATTCCAGAGGATACCCAGTTTATTGCCATTGGCAGTGAATCTACGGAAATTGGAATTGATAATTTGCAGTTTACATTACAACCAAAGGGAGACAGCGATCGCTCCTTTAGTCAAATAAGTCTAGCATCTATGCCTGATACTCAGTTAGTTGGGAACATTACTACCATTGATAGTTTACTAGATAGTATGTTTTTTGCTTCAGCTATCTAGTGGTCAAGAGGGAATTAACGGATGGACTTGAATAAGGAGTCAGGAGTCAGGAGTCAGGAGTCAGGAGTCAGGAGTCAGGAGTCAGGAGTCAGGAGTCAGGAGAAAAGAAGAAAGAGGAGGAGAAGGAGAAAGTTTTTTGATCACTAATTATCCGGACATGATATAATCCCATGTTCCCTAGCATCGGTATTGTATAGCAAAGTTCAATAATGAATAATTAATAATGAATAATTAATAATTACCTCTCCTTGAAAAGAAGAGGATTGACTAATCATGAAAATTTTTATTTATTATCCCCTTATATAGAATCCGGGTAATTAGTTATCGTATTACTGAGGATTAACTATTCTCAACTCCCAAACCTTATAAAATGCAAAATTCAATATTAGCCGTTCATCTCTTCAACGATTACAGTGGTAGCCGGAAAGTACTGGCTAAACAAATACGAGAATGNCATTTTCCAACAAACGTTGGCTTCACTTCTTCATGTTATTTGTACCAGTAACAGGATTGTGGATGAGTTCCATCGGTATAGTAGGTTTAGGATTAAACCTACGAGCTTATGACTTCGTATCCCAAGAGTTACGGGCAGCAGAAGACCCAGAGTTTGAAACATTTTATACCAAAAACATTTTGTTGAACGAGGGTATCCGAGCATGGATGGCACCTCAAGATCAACCACATCAAAACTTTATATTCCCTGAGGAGGTTCTACCACGTGGTAACGCTCTCTAATTCTTCCATGATGGGAGGTCGCGATATCGAGTCCACCGGTTTTGCTTGGTGGTCTGGAAACGCCCGTCTGATCAATCTATCCGGTAAACTACTAGGCGCTCACGTTGCTCACGCAGGTCTAATCGTATTCTGGGCAGGAGCAATGACTTTATTTGAAGTTGCTCACTTTGTCCCAGAAAAGCCAATGTATGAACAAGGCTTAATCCTAATGCCTCACGTTGCTACTCTAGGCTGGGGTATAGGTCCTGGTGGTGAAGTAACTGACATATTTCCATACTTTGTAGTAGGTGTTTTACACCTAATTTCATCTGCTGTTCTTGGTTTAGGCGGTATTTATCATGCCGTTCGTGGTCCAGAAACTCTTGAAGAATATTCTTCTTTCTTTGGATATGACTGGAAAGATAAGAACCAGATGACTAACATCATCGGTTACCACTTAATCCTATTAGGTTGTGGTGCCCTGTTGTTGGTATTTAAGGCCATGTTCTTCGGTGGTGTCTATGATTCTTGGGCACCAGGTGGTGGAGATGTCAGGGTAATTACGAATCCTACTCTCGATCCTGCTGTGATTTTCGGTTATCTGCTCAAAGCACCTTTTGGTGGTGAAGGTTGGATCATCGGTGTTAACAACATGGAAGATATCATCGGCGGTCATATCTGGATTGGTCTGATTTGTATCTTCGGTGGTGTTTGGCACATTCTAACTAAGCCTTTTGGTTGGGCACGTCGTGCTTTCATTTGGTCTGGAGAGGCTTATCTTTCCTACAGTTTAGGCGCTCTATCCTTAATGGGTTTGATTGCTGCGTGTTTCGTATGGTTTAACAACACAGCTTATCCTAGCGAATTCTACGGCCCAACTAACGCTGAAGCTTCTCAAGCTCAGTCTTTTGTATTCTTAGTCCGTGACCAAAAGTTAGGTGCTAACATTGGTTCTGCTCAAGGTCCAACTGGTCTTGGTAAGTACCTAATGCGTTCTCCTACTGGTGAAATCATCTTCGGTGGTGAAACAATGCGTTTTTGGGACTTCCGTGGTCCTTGGTTAGAGCCTCTTCGTGGTCCTAACGGTCTCGACTTAAATAAGTTAAAGAACGATATTCAGCCTTGGCAAGTACGTCGTGCTGCTGAGTACATGACTCATGCTCCTAACGGTTCCATCAACTCCGTAGGTGGAATTATCACTGATATTAACGGGTTCAACTATGTTAACCCTCGTGCTTGGTTAGCTGCAGCTCACTTCATTCTTGGCTTTTTCTTCTTAATTGGTCACTTATGGCACGCGGGACGCGCTCGTGCTGCTGAAGGTGGTTTTGAGAAAGGTCTCGACCGTGAAACAGAGCCAGTACTATCTATGACTAACCTTGACTAATATCTAGTTACTGTAGGTTACTTATAGCTAAATTTATTTAAGAACCTCGCCAAATATCTGGTGAGGTTCTTATTTTTTTATAGAACCCATTTGGGATCTTGGCTCGCTGTAGGGGTTTTTATAGCGCTGTGCGCAGGCAACAGGCAACAGACAACAGCTCATCTGGGGGAATAAATTGCCGATAATATAAGATTTTTAGCTATTTGGCCACTCCTGCAATTTGTAAATATACCAGCGCTCATTGCTATATAGCAGGCAACAGGCAACAGGCAAAAGTGGGAAAAATTTCCCTGTCTAAGGTTTATTACCAGTCTATTTCTTAACCAACCCATTTTTTCCTATAGCAAAGGAGTCAGGAGATCAAGCAATAGAATAGGGGAAAAAGGTAGAAATTTGCCCCCAGATTCACTATCTGCCCACATTCCCCACCCTCTTTATCTAATTACACTGATGCTACCGGATTTGATATGACTTCAGTCTTTCAATATGGCATTAAATTCACCTGCTTCAAACCTTTTTCTGAGTTCCTGACGCTGAATTTTGCCGATCGCTGTTTTCGGAATGGTCTCTTTGGGAACCGGAATTAGGAAATCTGGATTCACCCCAATCTTTTCGACAACGTTGTTCTGAATTTTCTGTATCAGTGCCTTTAAGGAATTATCCTTAGTTTCAGTTGCACTGAAAAAGATTGCTAATCTATCAGTATTGTCTCCAGGTTTTCTGACTCCACAGGCAGCAGTATAAGTAACTTCAACTCCTTTCACTTCTTCCACGGCAGCTTCAATATCGTGGCTATAATAGTTGTTACCACAAATAATAATTACATCTTTCTGTCGCCCGGTAATAGTTAAACGCCCATCCTTAAGAAACCCCAAGTCTCCCGTGTTGAACCATCCATCCTCAGTGAAAGCTTGTTGGTTCGCCTCCTGATTTTGGTAATAACCAGATGTTACCGTTAACCCCTTAACCTGTAATGCACCAATTTCTCCCTCTGCAACTACCTGGTTTTGGTCATCTACAATTCGCAGGTCAACTCCAGGAATGGGCGCTCCAACTTCCACAAATAGATCATCATCTGTGGTTACGGTGATAACATAATTTTTCTCCTGTTGTATTTTCTCAGCTATTTTTTGAGTTATAAATTAGCATATTTTAAGCAAGATGTCAATTAAATGGTGCTAGGTTTGAATTGATAGTAAAAATCGAAAAGTGGAGATTTATTGACAAAATCGGGAAGTATAAATATGGGAAAATCCTAATAGTTAATCTGGGGAAAATGTATTGCTGGGATTTATTTTAGATGTGACATAAATTTGGGATTAGGTAATTGGAAGTTATCATACTGTAGCTTGGGTTCAACGGTAGTGCAACCCCAAAAAAAAATCAAATATCGTGTTGTTTTTATCCTGCGAATAACCGCTCTAAAAATTTTCAACCCAAGCTACTAAATTTCAAGAATTAAGAATTAAGAATTTAGAATTACCTCTTCTTATAAATAAGAGGATTGAATCAAAGGATTTTTTTTCTTCTCTTGGTCTCATGGATATGGCGAGGATAACTTGCCATCCCACCCTTCGGGAAGCTGCGCTTTTTCCTAGGTCATGCTCCGCAAAGATGTCGCGCGGCGTTAACGTAGTTATGCGCCAGCAAAACGACCGCTTTTTTCTCCATGAATGGAGAGGCTTTATACCTGAATTTTTCGGTAAAATCTTGCTTTAAATCTAGCTATAATCAATCGCTCCCACCTTTTAATTGATAGAATTAGGGAAATAAATAAGCTGACTACTGATAGCTGGGTGCCAATTTATGATGAAACAATACCAGAAAATTAAAATCCAAGAATGTCACGAACCACTCATCCCAATTCCCTTAGAAAAATTTGCCATTGAATCACCTCATCCCTATCAAAAATTAGGCGCACCTTATCATTTATCTCGAGCAAATTCACCTTATTTTTTACGTCAAAAAGTATTAGATAGTTTGATAGCAGCTCAAACAAAACTACAACAAAAATATCCCAGTTGGCACATCCAAATATTTGATGCTTATCGCCCCATTGCTGTACAACAATTTATGGTAGATTACACTTTTGTAGAAACAGTAAAAGCTGAAGGTTTAACATTAGATAGTCCGGAGTTGACAGAAGTAAAACGTCAAAAAATTTTAGAGTTAGTTTATCAGTTTTGGGCAGCTCCTAGTCTAGACCCAGCTACCCCACCACCTCATAGTACGGGTGCTGCTGTGGATGTAACTTTAGTGGATGCTAATGGCAAAACTGTTGATATGGGTTCTCCTATTGATGAGTTATCACCCCGTTCTTATCCCAATCATTTTTTTGATAGTAAAAATGAGGAAGATCGGGAGTATCATCAACATCGAAAGTTATTGGCAGAAGTAATGTTATCGGTGGGATTTCAGCAACATCAACAGGAATGGTGGCATTTTTCTCTAGGCGACCAAATGTGGGCTTGGTTGACAAGTCATGAGAATGGTGGAGGTGAGGTTGTGGCAAGGTATGGACGAGTAAATTGAAACAGTTATAGTAGAGGAAAGAAGGAAGAAGGAAAAATCTTGTATTGTCTGAGTTTTAAGCTTTTGATCTGTCCGCGCCCTTTGCTTCGACTGCTATATCAGTTAGCCTCCTGGGTTGAAACTGCGTTAACAGGCGTTATGGTGTAGAATTCAAACCTGCCACCAAGGTGTATCACTAACTTTAAAAATATAGTTGGGATTTTAAAGCCAATGTTAAAAATATCAACTTTTAATTGATGATTGATTAATGATAAATTAAAGACTAATATTTACTCGCGCTTAAAACAACCGTGAAATTTTTTATCCCCTAGTTAAAAATGGGGATTTTCAAATTCTTTAACTTTTCTGGTTAATTAAAGAAAATTTAAAATTATCATAAGCTGTAACATTTTGATAGTGAGAAGTTACAGCTTATATAAAAGTCTTTTCAGAAAAATAACTTGTTTATGAGTTTTGAAAATCAAATATTATCTCCGCTTCGATAGAATAAATTATCGACCTAGCTCGCTCCACAAAGAAGCTGGATGGGGGATAACATTAGATTCAACTTGAGGGCTTTGTTCAGAGGATTGAGTTAGATAAACACGGGTTGCACTATAACTAACAATGAACATAGAAAAAGCTACCAAGAATGTTACCACAACTCGATCTAAACCAGATATATTATCTAAATTCTGAGAGTTTTGAGAGTTCATAGAGCTAAGTCTCCTCAATTACTTA
Source organism: Okeania sp. SIO2C2 (assembly GCF_010692625.1). Lineage (NCBI taxonomy): Bacteria > Bacillati > Cyanobacteriota > Cyanophyceae > Oscillatoriales > Microcoleaceae > Okeania > Okeania sp. SIO2C2. The sequence goes on along the minus strand of NZ_JAAHGM010000008.1, from coordinate 87,957 downwards.
CTTTCTCAGTATCTCAGATATTTCTGTATTAACAGATACTTTTAATAAAAATTTATCTTTATGGTTCTGGGAATTGACCAATTTGTAGGGACAAGACAACTTGCTTGGTCAAAGATACTGGAAGGTCTGCGTTATGGGAAATGATTCCGTGACCAACTCCAGTTATTAGTCCTAAGATGGCTGGCAATACTAAAGAAGCGAAGTTATTCATTGATGATTACTAGGAAAATTGCTGCCATAGTATCTCAATTTCACTATGTTTAATTCTGTAACAAAGTTTACTTTTTAATTTATTTTTGTTAAGCAGTCTAGTACAATTTTCCAATCAGACAAATCTCAGGAATTCTGAGTCCCTAAATTAAACCTAAATAATTAATCTAATAGACATCTGGTGAAAAAGATATAGATTTTTTGCAGGAGTAGGCAACAGCTCATCTGGCAACAGGCAACAGGTAAGATATTTTTACGCGCGAAGGCACGAAAAAGGATTTTTTAGGGTTAATTTTTTGTATCCTTAGCCTGTTCTAATTAAGCAGTTTGGAGCGCCACAAAAAATAATTATAACTCTTACACAAGCTGATTTTTTACATCACAACAAAACTCAAAAAGAATTAGCTCAAGAATGGCAAAAGACAATTAGTTCAAAGATGAGTGAAGGAATAAGGGAAAAAGACCCTAGATTTTCTACTGAAGAACAATTGAATGACTTCAAAAAAAGTATATTTTTTATTTTAGTGACATTAGTTCTGAGCTTTGATGTATTTTGGCTACAAAGAATTTGTAAAATTTTCTACCTCAATACTAGAAATCAATTAAAAATTTTAGAAAAGTCGATAAATCTCGATCAATAATTTGCCCAAGCCCAAATAGAAGACTTAAAAACTATTGTATCTCAACTCAACTCAGAGACAAATCAACAGCAAAATCCTTTAATTACTGACTCCAAAAATACGAAGTCAAATATCATCCTCAACTCAGCAATAGCCAATCAAATATTACTGAGTATTCAGCTAAAATTAATTTTACAAATCATACCAAAAATTTCTTTGAGACAACAAAACTTTCTCAAGCAAGAACTAAACATCATAATTTTCATCCGACGCTTACTAAGATGGGTACTTGTGTTTATTTGGGGTTCTAGGCATTTTGAGGGTATTGACGTAATTCCCTTATCTAGACTGACTCTTCCATAAAATGTTTAAGTCCCATTAGGACATAGACTAATCATAAACCTCAGACAGGAAAATGTTTTTTCCCCTATTCCCTATTCCCTGCTATAGCATTGATTATAATTACTTTAACATCAACAAAATTTTGGAGTAGAAGCTGCAATGAAAAGACTCAAAGTAATCTTTTTGGGAATTTATATTTGGGTAGGGATACTGCTGATGCAACCTTATTTAAAGGCTAATTCTACCTCGCCAGAAAATTTTTCTACCTTTAGAGAATGGTGTTTAAATCAAACAAATATTTCTCCCACTTCTCAATATACAGTTAAAATTCTATTGCAAAAAGCCAGAACGAATAACTGTATTGAAGCAGACAAAAAACTTTCTAGTCTTTCTGCTCTCTCCCTCAATAATAATTATATTGTAAATCTTGCTCCTGTATCCAGCCTTAAAAATCTCACAAAACTATCCCTAAATGCTAATCAAATTCAAGAATTATCCCCTCTATCTAACCTTCCTAAGTTAACTCATTTATTTCTCGATAGTAATAAAATTGAAGATATTTATGACTTGTCTGAATTAACTAATTTAACTTATCTAGAACTCAACGATAATAGAATAAAAAATATATCTCCTCTATCTGATTTAACTAAATTAACTAATCTTAGCCTAATTTTTAATCAAATTGAAAATGTATCTTCTCTATCCAATTTAACAACATTAACTGAACTAAATCTCGGAGTTAATCGCGTTACAAATATTAAACCTCTAGCTAATTTAACCAATTTAACTCACCTATATCTTAACGATAATCAGCTCAGAAAAATTGCGCCCTTATCTAACTTAACTAACCTTACTAATTTGTATTTATATCGCAATCAAATTAGTGACATTTCTTCTCTTTCTAACCTCACTAATCTAACTTATCTTAACCTGAGTGATAATTACATTGCTGAAGTTTCCAATCTTTCTAGTTTAAGGAATCTGAAAATTCTGATCCTGGTTTTCAATCAAATTCAAAAAATTGATTCTTTATCCACTTTGACTAACCTTAATTTACTAGATTTAAGTCGCAACAAAATAACAGATATTAATTCCCTCTCAACTTTAATTAAATTAGATGTACTGAATTTGCGAAATAACCCAGTTGCCAGAATTTGCCCCCTCCAACCAGAATCAATTTGTCGTTTCTAAAAGAAGGAAGAAGGAAGAAGGAAGAGGGAAGAGGGAAGAGGGAAGAGGGAAGAGGGAAGAGGGAAGAGGGAAGAGGGAAGAAGAAAGAATCTTGCGTTTCAAGTTTTTTTTGATTTTTTGAACTACTACTTGCAGAGTAAAATTATTAGCTGATTTTCGATCTAACGCCTGTATTTAGGGTTTGCTGAAAAAGTCTTTTAGTAGGGGGTAGGAGACAGGAGACAACCCACCCCTCGCCCCTCCCCCTCCCAGGAGGGGAAGACAGGAGAAAAGGGTCGGGAGCGAGGAGGTAGGAGCTAAGTTTTGTCCCAAGATTGTTCTGCCCAACTATGCGCCTAAAATACTAACTTTTTGAGCCTTTTAGACTGAAACAGGCGCACTTTTTTCGTTCCCAAAAAGGCTAAAATCTTTATATGTAAATGCTTTTATATTTAATCAGCAAGCCCTATTTAAGAGCTTAAAAATAGAGTATAGTTTGGCTTTTAACTGCCAATTTAAAGTATAAACTCCTGAATTGACTAAAAAAATCAAGATATATAATTGGTTAAAGATTACCCTTATATCATGTCCGGTAGCATCGTTTGTGTATAGAATTAGGTTGAAATTGCGGGAAACCCTTCTGCCTCCTGCCTCCTGCCTCCTGCCTTACCTTCTCCAAAGTGTAAGTATTCAACCGGACATGATATTAGATATGAGGAATAATTATGTGACCAACTTGTATAAATAAGCGATACCTTTAAAAGGTATCGCTAAAATCCTTGACTTGCAAGGTTTTTGCTTTTATCAAAATTAAAAATAACTTATTATCTCAATAATAAAAGCGTTTATTATTACAACGCAACTCGACTATCGCCCATCGGTCCAATATTAATTCGCCAGAGCGCGATCGCGACAAAGCATCAACTTTTCTGCTAAAACCCGCACTTGAGGTTCCCGGATAATTGAGAAATGTTCTCCGGGAATCTCGTGGATTTCAATTTCTCCCGCAACAAAATCCCGCCAACCTAAAGTCCGATCGCCCCCTACATCTATTAGCTGCTGGCTGGCATTCAACAGCACAATATTACCTGAATAAGGTCGCGCTTCATAGTTATAAGACGCAATAGCCGTGGCTTGAAAAACTTCAAACAAATTTTCCAAATCCTCAACTCTAACTTCCTCCGGCAAGAGATCGAATATCTTAGCTTGTTCGAGGACATACCCCAATCGCTCCTCTGGCATCAGTTGTTGTAGTTGCTCGCAGGATACGGGTACTTCTTTCCCGCGAGGAGCGCTCATTTCTTCAGCAAATAATCTGGAATAAAAAATATCAGGACCTAGCATCCTTCCTGGCGTGCTATCAATCAAAAGTCTGTGGTGTTCTGGAGCAGAAGATTCTATTAGTGCTAGCAATGCCAGGGTATCCCCTTGTTGGTGTAACTGTTGTGCCATTTCTAAGGCTAAGTGACCACCCACGCAAAAACCAACCAAGTAATAAGGACCGTGAGGTTGAATGGTTTTAATTGCTTGTAGGTGGTGAGTGGCGAGTTCTTTAAGAGTAGTAAAAGGCGATCGCTCTCCATTGAGACCAGGCGCTTGCAAACCATAAATCGGTTGTTCGCTCCCCAAATTGCGGGCTAAATCTAGATAAAATAAGACAGTGCCGCTGCTGGGAGGGATTAAGAATAGAGGCGGTAAATCTCCATCGGACTGCATCTTAACTAGAGGCGAAGTTGACTCATAATCTTTACCCGAACGCAGAGAAATAGCGAGCTGCTCAATAGTCGGACTTTGCAAAAGTGCTGCCAAAGAGAGATTTTTGCCTAACTGTTGTTGCACCCTAGCAATTAAGCCGATCGCTAACAAAGAATGACCGCCGATGTCAAAGAAATTATCTCGGATGCCTATGGGAGAAACTTCCAAAACATCAGACCAGATTTGTGTCAGTTGCAATTCTAGGGTATCGCGGGGTGCAATCAAAGTGGCATCGCTACCGCTGCTAGTCCCCTTCGGTGCAGGGAGTGCCCGCCGGTCAATTTTGCCGTTGGGAGTTAGGGGTAGGGAGTCTAGCATCACAAAAGCCGAAGGCATCATATAGTCCGGCAGCTTTTCCTGGAGAAAAGCGCGCAGTTTAGGTGTTAGTTTCTGCATTTGCTTCCCATACAAGGGGTTATTGACAAAGTCGCTACAATTTTTCTGGGAAGATGGAGAAAAAGATTGATTGGGAACTACATAAGCCACCAGGCGCTTGTTACTCGGTTGGTCTCCGAGAACTATAACTACAGCTTGCTGCACTTCTAGGCGTTTCGCCAGTAGCGCCTCGATTTCTCCTGGTTCGATCCGAAAGCCGCGAATTTTTACCTGGTTGTCGATGCGACTGAGAAGTTCGATGTTGCCGTCCGGGAGATAGCGTGCCTTATCTCCAGTTTTGTACAGACGCGCTCCCTCTTCTTGGCTAAAAGGATTAGCAATAAACTTTTTTGCACTTAACTCCGGACGGTTGAGATAGTCTCTGGCTAAACCGATGCCACCGATATGCAGTTCTCCTGGTACGCCAATGGGAACTGGTTGGAGACGATCGTCGAGAATATAGAGAAGAGTGTTGGCGAAGGGTTTACCGATAGGAACTAGAGACTCAAGGGGTCGCTGGATATTAGCATTTTCAAAATAGCAACTGTCAATAGTTGCTTCGCTGACTCCATAAGAATTCACTAACCGAGTTCCCGAACCGCAGAATTGGCGAAATCGTTGGTATTCTTGCACGGACCAGCTATCCGAACCGATCGCCATTACCTTCATGAAATCTAGGTTTTGCTCGGTGTTCTCCAAATACTCGATTAAGTTTCTCATTACCGCTGGCACAAATTCTGCGTAATTGACTTGCTCTTGGAGCATCAATTGATACAGCTTTTCTGGCTCTAACAAAAAGTCCCTCGGACATAGAACTAATTTGGCTCCCGAGCAAAGGGCGCGAACCCAATCTCCCGTAAAGACATCAAAGGAGAAACTCGCCATTTGCAGATGGCTGCTCTGGGGACGTAGCTGGTAGGCTTGCTCCCAGGAACGATAGGCATTTACCAAACTTTTATGCTCGATTTCCACCCCTTTTGGCTTTCCGGTAGAACCTGAAGTGTAGATGACGTAAGCTAAAGAAGCTGGTTTGGTACGAAGGGCAAGATTTTCCGCGCTATTCTGAGAAATGACCGGCCAATCTTTATCCAAGAAAACAACCTGTCCCTTGCTTTCTGGGAGTCGAGCCACTGACTTTTCGGAAGCTAACAGCAAAGTCACTCCCGAATCTTCTAGCAAATAAGCCAGGCGATCGCGCGGATAGCTCGGGTCTAAGGGTAAATACGCCCCACCCGCTTTGAGAATGCCCAACAATCCCACCAGCATTTCCACCGAGCGCTCTATGCAAATCCCCACTATTACATCTGGACCTACTCCCAGAGATTGCAAATAATAGGCCAATTGATTTGCCTTAGCGTTCAGATCCCGATAGGTAATTTGTTCGTTCCCAAAGACTACCGCGATATTGTCTGTCCTCCGTTTTACCTGCTCTGCAAACAACTGATGAATGCACTTATCTTGGGGATAATCTGTCTGAGTATTGTTCCAGGAAACCAACAATTGATGTCGTTCTTCTGCCGTCAGCATGGGTAAAAACGCAACCCTCTGTTCTGGATTGGCGACAATCGACTCTAGCAAGCATTCTAAATGTCTCGCCCAGCGGCGAATAGTGTTGGCATCAAACAGGTCGGCACTATATTCCCAGATGAAATGGAGAGATTGGTCAAGTTCCTCAATTGCCAAACTCAGATCAAATACCGAACCCTGTTGGTGTACGGCTAAGTATGGCTCGATAGACAGTGCTTTCTCACCTGCTGTGAGTTCGGGTCTCTCAGGTTTGTACCAGCGATGCTTGCGCCAAGTGAAATCGACTTGAATTAGAGGGTGTCGGTTAGCATCTCGACGAGGGTTGAGTCGTTTTACTAATAAGTCGAAGGGATAATCTTGATGAGTCTGTGCCTCCGTTACCGTGTGATGGATGCGGGCGATAAATTCTACGAAGGTGGGGTTATCCGTAAGAGTTGCCCGCAACACGACCTCGTTGTTAAAGTAACCGACAATGCTTTTAAGCTCCTCAGCGCTCCACCTTGCCGCCATTGCGCTTCCTAGCAGGATGTCTTCTTGACCCGATAAGCGATGTAGCAGGACAAAGAAGGCAGCCAGCATAGTCCGGTAAAGACTGAATCCGATATCAGCAGCGAGTTGTAGCAGTTTCTCTCGGAGTCGTTGGTTGAGTTCGACAATATGAAATTCATTCTGACCGCTCAAATCCCTTGGTCGCGCTTTGTCTGTTGGTATATTCAAAATCGGCAAGCAGTCGGCTAGTTTTTTCTGCCAGTAGCGAAAGAGTTGTTCTCCTCGTGCAGACAAGAGCATCTCGGACTGCCAGGACACATAGTCCGCGTATTGCCAGGGAGAATCTGCCAGCAAGTTAGCTATTTTTGCTTCTGGGAGGTTCTCGACGGAAGCCGCGTATAATATCCGGAGTTCTTTGAGCAGCAAGTCAAATGACCACCCATCCCCGGCAATGTGGTGCATGGTTATTAATTGGACAAAGTCTTGGGACGATCGGGCAAACAGATCCAAGCGCATTATCGGACCCGTTTCTAAATTGAAGGGACTCTCTACTGCTGCCATAATTTTGGCCTTTAATTCGTCGGACCCCCACCCAGAAGCATCTGTTACCTCAATCTTGACACTACAGTCTTGACTAACTACTGCAATGGGTTTGCCATCCTGAGTCCTATAGGTAGTTCGCAGGATCGAATGTCGTCTGACCAGCTTTTGCCAAGCCTTTCGCCAAGCCTCTAGGTTTAACTCTCCAGCCAGACGAGTGGTTATAAATATGTTGTAAGCTACGCTTTCTAGATCCTTCTGGTAGATGAACCATAAGGCTTGCTGTCCCCGCGAGAGAGGGGAAGGGAATTGGGAGTTTTCTAGAGATTGGTTCTGCATCAAGATGCCTTTTACGTCTGAAAAATAAATCACAGGCTATTTTACAGCGCTTTTCAGATTGATAAACCACATCGCCACAACCAAAACCCTGTAGGAGCGAATGGCCATTCGCCCCTACTGTGGTCTACCCAAATGAAAACCGCTGTAAGCTATATTCCGCAGGTTAAAATCAAAAAGGGTAGTCCTGTATATGGGTAGTCCTGCTATCCCCTGCTCAAATATTGAATTAAATAATCAGCTATTTTCTCACTACCACCCGGTCTACCCATCCTTTGAATACCATTGCGAATACAAGCTTCTAAATACTCCTTATCTGCCAAAGTTTCTTTTACTTTTTGAGCTGCTTCTTCCAGAGTAAAATTATTAGCTGATTTTCGAGCGATCGCTTGTATTGAATAGCTTAAAAATAGAGTATAGTTTGCCTTTTAACTATCAATTTAAAGTATAAACCTAACTTGATTTTTGAGTTGACTAAAATTTCAAATAAGATATATAATTAGGTAAAGATTACTCTTAAATATCAAGAATAATTATGTGGCCTAAATGTATAAACAATCTATCTCCTATCAAAGGCAACTTTAGGGAAGAAATGCCAAAGTTGTTGAAGGTTGCTTTCAATGAAAAGGGGATATTTAATGAATATGAAATGTTTATACCTATTCGTATAGTTAATATTTTAGGTTGTTGCAGTACAGGGATGTACCTTGACTGTCCTAATATCCCCGACCACCATTTTTCTGGTGCCGAAATAGAAGAAGACAATCCAGACTATGATACAGGAAGATACTACTGGTTTGATTTTGATATTGTAGGAATGGATGGATTATTGTTGCCCCTAAGAATGGTTTTTAATGAAGGTGATGCTGATTGTAATGATGGCTTTTGGGGGGTTGTTTTCGAGCGCAATACAGAAGAGATTATTGCCAATATTATTAGTAGTGGTGATTGCGAAACAACGATAGAAGCAATTTCAAAACAACACATAAATATGTATGAATCTCAGGAAATTTTAATTCCTACAATTTTCGATAGTGATGAGGGTCATGGTCTTTTAGATGATATTATACCTGCTCATAGTACAAAGCTAGAAAAAATTATACGTTTGACGATTCAGTTTTTCTATGAATGGAAGTTATATAACCAATCTATATGAAGAGAAATGATGGTATAAAATTCATAGATGACGATGATGAATTAGAGGATTAACTGAATTGAAAAATTGCCTGCTCGAACAAAATAGTCGGTAGTCTCAATTGAAATGGAAATTCAACTTTAATCTGTTATTATTAGACATCTCCAGAAAAGAGGGAGTAGGGAGTAAGGAGTAGGAGGAAAGGATTGATAATTTCTGTGCAATAATTGATTTGATATTTTATTATTAGAGATGTCTATTGTGTGACTATTTGTATCCTTTTTACTAAGTAGGGCTTGCTGATTAATTCTAAAAGTATTGACTGATATTGGTTTTAGCTTTTTAGAGTTGAAAAAAGTACCAGCTTTTGGGTGGCAAGAGCTGCATAAAGCTAGTATTTTGGGATGATTATGGCAGAAAAATTGAGAGACAAAACGCCCGCTCCTACCTCCTCCTTCATTCCCCTAACTCCTCTCTCCTGTCTCCGACCCCAACAAAAAGACTTTCCATACGCAAACCCTAAGTAAGTAGGTAGGTGAGGAAATTTACAACTATGTCATTGCGACTGGAACGGAGTGGAAGGAAGCAATCTCAAGGGTTTCGACGGCATAAACATTTTGTTACATAGTGACATTTATTTGCGTCTACCTACTTAGTAAAAATTCAGTCAAAGTAATTCAGAGTAAAATCAAATAATTCTATTTTACTATAAAATTTTCCCGAAATATCCTAATTTTAATTATCTTTTTATTTTGGGTTTAATACCAAGCGTGATAAATGTTTGCTACAAATAGGGGGTTGCACATTATGGAATGATGCTGCAAAAAATTGGCTCGAACTTTGACTAAAAAAACCATTAACTAATCATTTTAGTAATTCCCCAATTCCAAATTCAGGCATCCAAAATCTAGAATCATTCGTCACTGTGCAACGCCACAAATAGTTAGGGTATTTCTTAGGAGTCGGGAGTCAGCGAGTCAGAATGAATGGCTTCAATACGATTTTTTAGGTCATAAATTCTCTTTTTTTGTCAAAGGGACATTTCTTGCAAAATCTTTCGGTCGCGTCAGCGGAAGGGAGTTCTATCGCACTTATTATTCGTAATATTCTTTTTTCAAATTGGTATAATACCTCGCTGTCTACACAGTGTTTACAATTGCTTAGGGTTTGAGTCCCCATCCATTTTTTCCTTTTTTTCTTCTTCCTTCTTCCTTTTTTCTTCTTCCTTCTTCCTTCTTCAAGGGGATTTTTTGCTTCCTATTCCCTAGTTAAATATTGCATCAAATAATCAGCTATTTTTTCACTACCACCAGGTCTGCCCATCCTTTGAATACCATTACGAATACAAGCTTCTAAATACTCCTTATCTGCCAAAGTTTCTTTGACTTTTTGAGCTGCTTCTTGCAGAGTAAAACTATTAGCTGGCTGTTTACCAATAACCTTTACTGAACAACCTAAAAGTCTGGTTTGAGCTTCCGCAAATCGATAAGTAAATGAAGGACCTTGACCGGGAATAGTAATCACAGGTTTTCCTAATCCTACTGCTTGTTCAATTGCAGTTCCCGCCATCCCAATTACCAAATTTGATTGTTGTAAAATATCGGCAAAAGCATCCTCATAACAAATTACTTCTATCCCACATTCCTCAGTTAAAAATGTAAATTTGCCTGCTTTATATTGCCAATTTTCAAAATTAGTGATTCCTGCGGAATGCGGTACAAAAGCTTCTAATTCAGACATTAAAATAGGAACAGCAGCTACTCGAAACTGACAAACATTTTCTCCCATAACTTTGACAATTTCTCTGACCAATTTAAGTAGTAAAGATAAATTTATGCCAGCCTCCGGTAAACGAGAACCAGGTAAAATACCAATAGTAAATAATCCTGGTTTAAGCTGTAAATCTTTTCCTGTAGAAATTAAATTATCCATCACAGGCGTACCGACAAATTCTGCCTTTTTAATTCCTTGTCGGTTTAAATCTGTTGCAGTCAAAGCATCTCTAACAAAAACTTTTAAACATCTAGAATTATTCAGTAATTTTGGCAATATTAAACCCAAATTAATTCGACCTTCATAATAACTAGAATCAGCCGAAAGAAATACCACATAAGGTAACTTTGTCCAATAAGCGATCGCTGCGACTACAATATCTCCAGTAGCCATAACTAAATCACAGTTTTTCGCAAATTGCCGAACTATTTGTAACTGTCGCCAAGTTAAACTAATTAATCCCTGTCCCAAGTCTTTAAATAATAATAAAGGGTTCAAATAAAAAAAACCCCCTGATGGCATATTTGCTGTGGGTCCAATAATTGGTATTCCTAAATTTTTATAGTTATTACCAGCACCAACAATAGGCATAGCTGATATAGTTGTATCTGAGCAAATTTTTGTAAAAGCTTTAATAATTTGACAATTATGTGTATCTTCTCCATGACCATTACTTAAAAATAGAATATTTTTTGTTTTCATAATTATTATTGAGATAAATATAGCAATTCCCATACTGGTGAGGTACAAAATTTTAGGTTTGAGGGGATAGGGAAAAGGGAAGGGGGAATAGGGAACAGGAAATAAAAAGATAAAAAGATAACTGTATCTCACTAATTTGAGAAACGCTATATAAATTTTTTAAGTTTTCCCATTGTCAAAATTAAACATAAGAAGGATTCAAGAAGTCAGAAATCACAAGTGTTTTTGTGCAGCATTCGGACCGAAAATCAGAAGTTAAAATTAGTGGGAGGTTGTTACTCACCACTAATTTTCAACCGCTAAAATGAGATTTATAGCGGGGGTCGCGTTATCCTATTTCTCAGTCTAGAAATAGAGAGTATTAACCTAAAATTATTGCGGGAAAACACTTCTGAATTGTGACTTCCTATTTCTGACTTTCCATGTGTCATACTGCACAAACTAGCCCAGAGATAAGGTCAATTTAAAAATATATTTCAACCGCTTTTATCAAAAAAGTAAAGTTCAAAGAAAATCACCTTATATCACTTTATTTATCAAACTTAAAATTGTTAGAAGTAGTACTTATAATTTTCAAATAATTTTCAAATTATGACACATTCAATCAATGTACAACCTAATGCTCATGAATTACCTTCAGAGGAAGAAGAATCTTATGTTGACTATTATTATGACGATCCAGAAGATTTACCTGGAACTCTTGATTTAGAACCTGATGCTCCACCACCAGAAATTGCTCTAATAGATTATACAGAAAATGTAGCTACCAGAATAAAAATAGTAAACCCAGAAGTTTGTATTTCCTACCTAAAATCAGAATCAGTTTCTTGGATTAATGTACTTGGTTTGGGCAATCAAACATCTTGGCAACAGATGGCAAAAGTATTTCAAATACATCCTCTGAGTGTTGGAGATATTGTTAATGTACCACAAAGACCTAAAGTTATACATGAGAAAAATCAACTCATAATTATTACCTGGATTGTCAGAATAAAATCAGATTCAGAACCATTTGACAAAGAGCAAGTCAGTATTATTTTAGGAGAAAAACATTTAATCACAGTCCAAGAAAATCCTAAATATGATTGTCTCGAACCTGTACGAGAAAGAATCAAAAATAATCAAGGAATTATTCGGAAACAAAAAGTAGATTATTTAGCTTACTCTCTAGTAGATACAATTATTGATGGATTTTTTCCTGTATTAGAAGAATATGGAGAATGGATAGAGATATTAGAAGATGAAGTAGTATTTAAACCAGACCGTCATACCATGCAAAAAATCTATAAACTGAGGCGAGAATTATTAACACTACGTCGAGCTATTTGGTCATCAAGAGAAGCAATGAATATTCTGATTCGAGATGGTAGTAATTTAATCAATCCTGATGTATTGGTTTATTTTAGAGACTGTTATGAACATACAATTCAACTCAGAGATATAGTAGAAACTTACAGAGATTTAGCTTCTGATTTAATGGATATTTATTTGTCCTCTGTCAATAATAAAATGAATGAAGTAATGAAGCTACTAACTGTTATTTCATCAATTTTTATTCCTTTAACTTTTATCGCCGGAATTTATGGGATGAATTTTGACCCAGCAGATTCTCCTTGGAATATGCCAGAATTAGATTGGTATTATGGTTATCCTCTTTGCTTAGTAATAATGTTTTCTACTGCTATTAGTTTGATTTACTTCTTTTGGTGAAGAGGATGGTTTGAAAATCTTTCAACTACTATCGAAGCAGAAGATTAGGAGACATTAAGTAAGCATTTCCTACGGAATGCTGCGCAAACAGCGGTCAGCTATCAGCTATGAGCTATAAGTTATTAACTCATTATTTTGACAGGAATAATTAGTCTAGAAGAAGAATGAAAAGTTATTAATGAAATTGGTCATTAGCGAACCTTAGTCGTTGCTTGAATATGTTCAATAGCTGAATGCTCACGACATTAAAGTCTACATTAGCTACTTCAAAATGTAGCATTAAAAATCATAATTCTGAATTCAGGAGTCAGGAGAAAATAAAAGTCTTAACTCACCAATAAGCAACTTTTTAGCATCCCTAATAAATTATTTTAATAGATACCTTATAGTCGCAAAATAGTAGTTATTTATAAAAACAAAATACATTTATACATTAATACTGGATGATATTAAATTTCAGATAGATGATTAATAACAATTGGATAAATGTTTGTTACATAAGGTAGAAGTAAGAAGGAAGGAAGAAGCGGTGCGACTCCGCGTCGGCGACAAACGCAAGGGAATGCACACCACGAGAGGAAAAAGTGGTATATTTGAAAAAAAGGGAAAAATGATAGATATAACTATCTAAAATGAACTATATCGGCTATTTTTAAGCAGATCTGATCGACATCTACCTTTTTCTAGCATTCTTTTTTTAAACTTGTATAATAGACATCTCCAATAATAAAAAATAAAATCAATTATCGCACTCTTATTAATCAATTATTTCCCCCTACTCCCTACTCCCCACTCTCTATTAATTGTTTCTATACTCATCATCAAAATTATCCTGGGTAAAAAATTAACAATAGGTTATTTATTTGCTAATATGTAAATATAGGGATCAAGTAGGTGAGGCAGTTGCGGACTCAATATCTTGGGTCTGAGGAAAGTCCGGGCTCCCAAAAGACCAAGCTTGCTGGATAACGCCCAGTGCGAGCGATCGTGAGGATAGTGCCACAGAAAAATACCGCCATAGAGATCAGATATTATTCAAGTCTCTGAGGTAAGGGTGCAAAGGTGCGGTAAGAGCGCACCAGCAGTATCGTGAGGTACTGGCTAGGTAAACCCCGGCTGGGAGCAAGGTCGGAGGAGCAATGGTTGGTCTTTTTCCAGCTCCGTTTTTAAGTGTACCGCTAGAGGTGTCTGGTAACAGGCGTCCCAGATAGATAACTGCCCTCTTAGCTGATTTCAGGTAAGAGAACAGAACCCGGCTTACTCCCTACTTTTTCCTTATTTTTTATCCTCAAGTAATTAACAATTAACACTGGCTTTGTTGCATGAAAGTAGCGTTCTTAACATGCATTCCGCAGCTATATCCCTATCTTTCGCGATTATTGATTTTCTATTCATCTATTGTCCAATAGTTATTGCTCTGCCGATCAAAGCTAAAAGTATTTACAGGTAAAAGTTTCAGACTTTTTCTGTCAAACATTAATATTCTATTCATCTATTGTCCAATAGTTATTGCTCTGCCGATCAAAGCTAAAAGTATTTACAGGTAAAAGTTTCAGCCTTTTTCTGTCAAACATTAATATTCTATTCATCTATTGTCCAATAGTTATTGCTCTGCCGATCAAAGCTAAAAGTATTTACAGGTAAAAGTTTCAGCCTTTTTCTGTCAAACATTAATATTCTATTCATCTATTGTCCAATAGTTATTGCTCTGCCGATCAAAGCTAAAAGTATTTACAGGGAAAAGTTTCAGCCTTTTTCTGTCAAACATTAGTGTTCTATTCATCTATTGTCCAATAGTTATTGCTCTGCCGATCAAAGCTAAAAGTATTTACAGGTAAAAGTTTCAGCCTTTTTCTGTCAAACATTGATTTTCTATCGATCTATTGTCCAATAGTTACAGCAGTTTCCGCGCATTATGAAGTACATATGCACAAGCAAGTGCGACAGCTATATACTTTCGTGCAACAAAGCCATTAACACTTATAAAAAATAATCAAAAAAAATGCCTGAATATTTAGCCGATCAAACTCCATCAACAGAACAATTAAATACATGGATTGAAGATTTTCATACTAATGGTTTTTTAGTCATTCCCAATGTATTAACACCTAAAAAATGTGAACTTCTTAGAAATGACTTAGATGAAATTTTAAAGAAAACTGAAGAAGAAAAATCTGACAGGTCTAATCCAGTAGCAAAAGCTTACACATCAATCAAAATAATGGAGCGAATGTTTGAGCATTCCCAAGAGAATCTAGACTTGTTTGTCATGGAACCAATTGTTACATTTGCAGAACATTTAATCGGTGGAGCAAATGGAACAGGTTACTCAATCAATGATGGAATTCCTAATGCTAATGTTGTTCATGTTATCCACAATAATTCTTTTAAAGTTCCTCCTCAAACTGATGGATTAGCAAAAAATGCCTGGCATCAAGATGATACACCACACGTTCTTTCTCTTGATGGTAAACCCCTAAACAATATTCGCTTGAATGTTCTAGCATTTACTGTTAATTATTACTTGACTGATGTATTTTATCCAGATAATGGACCAACTCAAGTTATTCCAGGTTCACATCTATTTGGTAAGTTTTGTGATGGCAATATTTTAGGATATGAAGATAAAATTCATAGTTGTCTTGGAGGAATGGGTACCGCAGTTTGTTTTAACAATCAAATTTGGCATAGAGGTTCTAGAAATTCATCTTCTGTTGCCCGGTACATTACACAAATTACTTATGGGAAAAGATTGGTTGGGCATAAATATGCACCATTTATGAATTATCAAATGCCTAGTCATTGTTATCAAGAAGCAGATGAAAGATTGAAGCGAGTTTTGGGATTTCTACCTCATGGTGCTTATGGTTAATCATAGAATTTACTCGGTATTTTCCTTAGTATTAAGGTAAGCATTCAGCCGTCAGCTATCAGCTATCAGCTATTGCTTTTAGTTTAGGATAAAAGCTTTATTAATTGTCTTACTACAAAAGTTGCCTCTCTTGCCCTTAAAATTTATATCAATTTAAACACTTTACCTACTTTTGCATTCTGTGAAGCTCCAATGCAGGTTTTTCCTATCATCTAATTCTTCCATCTATACCTCCTCAGTAGAAAACCACTAACTTTATCATTTTAGAAAGCTCCAAAAACAGCGCGTCAAATGATTTTGGGCTGCATTCTCACAATTTTTGTGATATCATAAAGACTATAATGGGTCGTTCGCACATACGCATGACTTTTTATTCAACTAAATTTTCTTGCTCAGAGACGATAGAACATCCGTTCCGCTTTGCGATCGAGTATTCAGGAATTTTCCCCAGAAGCAATACCAGAAATATCTTCATCTTCTGTAGCTTCCGATAAACATAAAAACTAGGATTTAAATAAAAAATTTACAATAGT
This sequence comes from Okeania sp. SIO2C2, assembly GCF_010692625.1. Lineage (NCBI taxonomy): Bacteria > Bacillati > Cyanobacteriota > Cyanophyceae > Oscillatoriales > Microcoleaceae > Okeania > Okeania sp. SIO2C2. The sequence continues at coordinate 71,868 of NZ_JAAHGM010000008.1, read as the reverse complement.
TTTGACTACTATCCTGGCTGAAGCTCAGGAGATTCTAATAAGGTTGTTTCAGCACTGGCATTAGCCGAGTCCTTCCGCATTTTTATCTTATTAACTGACCACAGTCTCATCCTGTGGGGCGAAGTCAAAATCGCCCTAGACACTCCACTCAGGTCTAAGCCTAGTGTCATGCTTATTGTTCCAAAACCCAAGAGGTTTATTTGCTTTGATAGTTGATATTTGCTTGTTATACCAACGATTCATTGATTTAATCTGCTGGCCATCAACAATAAAACTTGTACCAACGTTGGAAACGCAAGTTAACCAATAGAGTTGTCGCTAAATAGATAGAAAAAATCGCTCAAATTAAGACACAGTAGTAATTCCAGACGTTTTGCACTGGAAATTGCTAAAATCCTTACATGATAAGGGTTTAGCAGTTTTTTATAGTTATAAAGCGACAAGTCTAATTATTTAACCCAGGGTCAACACCTAATACATTCTGGGAATTAAAATTGACTTTTGGTACTTGTTTTTCATAAATAAATTCCAAATAAAAGCATTGATTGCGAGGTATAGCAATGAGCGCTGGTATATTTACAAATTGTAGTAGGGGCAAAAGAGCTAGAAGTCTTATATGATCGGCAATTTATTCCCCCTGTTCCCAGTTAAGTGTTGCCTGTTCCCTGCGCACAGCGCTATAGTATTCTTAACTGTTTGATGTCGGCAAAATTCAGATTACTTGGCATAAGAATATTAAAGCTATCTAGTCCAAACCACCTCTTACCGAATAATTAAGGTTTAAAGCCTATCCTTTAAAGTAGAAACAAGAAAAAATTTTCATGATTAGTCAATTCTATTCTTTTCAAGGAGAGGTAATTGTTAATTATTAATTATTAATTATTAATTGTTGAACAATATTTCCTAATGAGACTCTAATTAAATTTTTCCTCAGCTTAAGTGCCTGCTTAGGATAAGTGACTGTTGCTAATCCACTTTTTTTCCTATAGTTAGCTATTCTCGGCTTGTTTGCTATTTTTCCAGTTTGATAAGCTTTAACTAATCCATAATAAGATTTAAAAGATTCTGCTACAGTTGTTAATATTTGTTGTGCAGCTTGAGAATGTAAAATTCTATAGTGATTATTGGTTTTATATTCTTTTTATAGGTCAAATTTACCGAGAGCTTTTTGAGCTTTAAAATACAATTTTCTACCATAACAAATCCCCATATTAGTTAATTTGTGAGCTTGTTCACAGAGAAACTTTAATATGTTGATTAATTCTTTGTATTGATTAACTAGGATTTGTTGACAACCGTACATATAATAACTCTTAGAGATGAAAAAGACTGTATCATAGAACAAGAAGGATTTATCCCTCTAGTCTGAACGATTTACTCGTTTTCATCCCTCGGCTGAAGCACAAGGACTTTCAACGAAAGCTGTTCGGTAAACATCAAAATTAAGCAATGCAAATAGCAGAAAAACCAACTTCACAAACTCCAGAACAACCTCTTATTATTGCTGATAAAAAATTTAGTTCCCGTCTAATGACAGGTACAGGCAAGTATCTCAGCATAGAAAAAATGCAGCAAAGTATAGAAGCTAGTGGATGTGAAATCGTAACTGTGGCAGTACGACGGGTGCAAACTCAAGCTCCTGGCCATGAAGGTTTGGCAGAAGCTATAGACTGGACAAAAATCTGGATGTTGCCAAATACCGCAGGTTGTCAAACTGCTGAAGATGCTGTGAGAGTTGCCAGACTGGGACGAGAAATGGCTAAATTATTGGGTCAAGAAGATAATAATTTTGTCAAGCTCGAAGTTATTCCCGATCCTAAGTATTTACTCCCAGACCCTATCGGTACACTACAAGCAGCAGAACAATTAATTAAAGAGGGTTTTGCTGTTTTACCTTACATTAATGCTGACCCACTATTAGCCAAAAGACTTGAAGAAGCTGGTTGTGTCACAGTTATGCCCCTGGGTTCTCCTATAGGTTCTGGCCAGGGAATCCAAAATGCAGCTAATATTCAAATAATAATTGACAATATTAAGGTTCCCGTGGTAATTGATGCAGGAATTGGTACTCCCAGTGAAGCAACTCAAGCAATGGAAATGGGAGCAGATGCCTTACTAATTAATTCAGCGATCGCTCTAGCTAAAAATCCATCAGTGATGGCCAAAGCAATGGGAATGGCGACAGAAGCGGGACGTTTGGCCTATTTAGCAGGAAGGATACCCAAAAAAGATTATGCGATCGCCTCTTCACCATTGACTGGAAGGATTAATTCGGCTCAAAGCTAGTAATAATTTCCTATATTCACCAAATTTATGTTAAGCTAGGTAAACATAAAAAAAAAATAAAGGATCTAATCATGCCATATACAACAGAAGAAGGTGGACGTCTAAATAATTTTGCTGCAGAGCCAAAAATGTATCAAGCGGACGCTCCAGATCAAAAACAACAAATGAACTATTTAGTTTTAGGAACTCTAGGAGCTGTATTAGTAGGTAGTTTAGTATTTGTTGCTTTTTCTGTTTCTGCTTAAACTTTAAGTAAAAATTATTTAAAGACTCAACCAGGTTCTTGAATTTTCAAGAGTCTGGTTTTCATTTTAATAAACTACGAGTCAATTAAATTAACAGTAGCTTCTACAATAGCGAGACGAGAAGATGCATAATTTTCTTTTCTCTTGGTTAATTCGATATAGCTAAAAACCCCGAAGAATGCAGAGTCGCTCCGAAGATCGACCACTTTTTATTCCTTTAAAAAGGGAGGTTTGATACCTGATTTTTTTGGTTAGAAGAGATAAGTATTACAAAAATTCTGATAATTAGGCTTGATTTTTCTCAAAATCATGAGTAAAGTCCTTAAAATACTCAAATTATTTGTAACATTATTTTTTCAAATTGGTAAAACTCCCCAGAAAAATTATTCCTGACTGAGCTTTAGGAAGTTGAAAAATTTAGCATCAACGATCATCAAAGTACAGTTATAAAAATCTGTTGATTGAGTAATATTAAATCCGGTAGTATCAGTATTATAGCAATTCCTATGTTTTGAGGTACAAAATTCATTTGTTTGAGGGAATAGAGAATAGTAATTCGGGAAACAAAGAATAGAAAAGAAAAAAAAACAACTCTATATCACTAATTTTATAAACACTATATTAAACTGTGAAGGAACAAGAGTAAATATTCTAGGAGCTTGCCATGATTGTAGGATAAAACGGCAGTTTGCCTACCAATAATTATAATAAAGGCAACCAGATCATTATGATTCAACCAGATTTTATCTAAAAAAAAAGACAAGACAGATAATAGAAACCTGGAAAGTTATTGAAAACTTGATAAATTTTGACTTCGCTAAACTCAGAAAAAGATTTTTATTGCTTTGATTTATCCATTAGTAACTTTTAATCAATAGAAATTTTAAATTTTAACCCTATTTATTGCTTTTTTCCTTCATACCTAATAATCTCTGATTTTTTATATTTTATATAGCAATATGATTTTAGTTGTGAGATATTGGAACCTTTATAGGGAACAGGAAACAGGGAACACATAAGAAGAAAAAACTTATCATATGAATATAATAATTGCTATATTCTATACTTTTAAGGAAAATCTCAATTCTCACAACTGATTCCTAATTGCTATAGTTATAAAATTAATACCAAGTTCATAAGAAATTGCATAGAATAATATATTAATCAGAATTGAGTTTAGATCGAAATAGATAAGTTAATAAATTTCATAATTCTGTGCCATCTCACATAAAATTGGTATAACACCCAATACCTACTACCTACCACAGCCATTTCGAGGGATTTTTTCTAGATTATCTTTCTGTTCTATGGTCAGATCAACTTGATCTGGCCGACCTCTTCCCATAATACGATCCTCCATTGCTGACTAGATTTAATCCACTATTTTAGCTGTGGAGCCTCCAGAAAACCTATTTTTGACTGTCTATTTTTTAGCGATCGCTTGTTTTTGATTGTCTATTTTTAGCGATCGCTTATCAGTCCAATAGTCACTTTTGGCTGGGGATTCTAATGCACCATTTTAGCTGTGTCGGTCCAGTAGTAGCGCGTCAAGCTTGAAATAGTGTTTTAGGAAAATTCTCCAAACCTTAGTCAGAGCAAGAATTATACTCAAAAATTTAATGCACCATTTTCAGCTTGACACGACAGTAGTAGCGCGTCAAGCTTGAAATAGTGTTTTAGGAAAATTCTCCAAACCTTAGTCAGAGCAAGAATTATACTCAAAAATTTAATGCACCATTTTCAGCTTGACACGACAGTAGTAGCGCGTCAAGCTTGAAATAGTGTTTTAGGAAAATTCTCCAAACCTTAGTCAGAGCAAGAATTATACTCAAAAATTTAATACACCATTTTCAGCTTGACACGACAGTAGTGGACTGTTTCACCTAAAATAGTGCATTAGCCTTTTTGATAATCACCCCATCACCCCGTTATTACATTCCCCCACCACCCCATTTTCTAATGCACATTTTTAGATGAAACAGTCCAGTAGGGTGTGTTAGCGCTAGATTACCCACCGACACCCTATTAATAGTGCCTTTGCGTAAGTCCTGTTTTTATTAGCTAAAGTTAATGTTTAGATGCTATTCAAATTATAGCAATGAGTGCTGGCATCTTTACATACTACTACTGTCTTTATATGTAGCATAAATCTACTATATGACCGACATTAACGAAAATTTCCGGTCTTATTTAATTTGCGTTCTTTATCCACTAATGAAAACTACACCGTCTCCGCTGCCGTAGTCTGCACCGCAGGTTGCGGTTGAAACTGGAACATCGAATAAACCACATTCCGACGAATATCCGTCATCATATCCAAAAACAACTCATAACCCTCACTCTTATACTCAATCAACGGATCTTTCTGACCATAACCCCGCAAACCAACAGACTCCCGCAACGCATCCATCTGCTGCAAATGCTCCCGCCACAAAGTATCAATCTGCTGCAAAATAAAGAACCTTTCTGCATCCCGCATCAAACCACCACGAATCTGATTTACCTGCGCTTCCTTAATATCATAAGCATTCCTCACCTGCTCGTGCATAAAAGTCTTAATATCATCCATCGACAAATCAAACAACTGCTCCGGAGTTAAATCTGCCAACAGATACACAAACTCCTTCACCTTACTTACCAACTTATCCAACTCCCACTCTTCCGAAGGCAACTCAGGATTAATATACGCCTCCACAATATCATCCATAGTTTGCTCCGCATATTTAATCACCTGTTCCTTCAAATCCCTACCTTCCAATACCCGTCGGCGTTCCGCATAAATTGCCCGACGTTGATTATTCATCACCTCATCATACTCAAACACCTGCTTCCGCATATCATAATAATATGTTTCCACCTTCTTCTGAGCACCTTCCAACGAACGAGTCAATAACCCAGACTCAATTGGCATATCTTCCTCAACCCCAAACGCTTGCATCATTCCAGCAACACGATCGCCACCAAAAATCCGTAATAAATTATCGTCTAAACTCAAGAAAAATCTAGTCGAACCAGGGTCTCCTTGTCGCCCCGCTCTACCTCGCAACTGATTATCAATACGCCTTGATTCATGGCGCTCAGTACCGATAACGTGCAACCCACCCAGGTTTATTACATTATCATGTTCCTTCTCCGTATAGCCTTCATATTCTTTGCGAATTAAATTGTACACCTCCCGTAACTTTTGAATTACCGGGTCTTGAGTAGGAGCTTTTTCCGCAGCGATCGCCACTTTATCTTCCACCACCAACTCAGGTAGCGCTCTCTCTCCCCACTCTTGCACCGCAAAACTTACCGTCTCCTTCAACATCTTTTCAGTTTGTGGCGACAACTTTACTGGAAAAATTTCTGGCGACACTTTCCAAGTTTTCACCTTCTTCTGTTCGCCAAAACCTTTAGCTGAATTTTGCTTTTTAGCTCCTGGTACCCGCATCATACCCATACCATCGTCTTCTTCCGGTTTAACAACCCTCGGCATCAGATACTCCCGTACTTTCAGTCTCGCCATATACTCAGCATTTCCACCCAAAATAATATCAGTACCTCGACCTGCCATATTAGTAGCAATAGTAACCGTACCCTTACCCCCTGCTTGTGCCACAATTTCTGACTCTCGCTCCACATTTTCTGGTTTAGCATTCAGCAACTGGTGAGGAATTTTCAGTTGAGCAAGTAACCTAGACAGTAACTCTGATTTTTCCACACTGGTTGTACCGACCAAAACTGGGCGACCTGCGGTGTGCATTTCCGCACATTCATTAGCGATCGCTTGCCATTTCCCTTTTTCTGTTTTATAAACCACATCTGATAAATCTGCTCTACCAGTTGGTCTATTAGTCGGAACAATTGTCACTTGCAGATTATAAATCTTCTCAAATTCCGTTTCCTCTGTTTTTGCCGTTCCCGTCATCCCCGATAATTTCGGATAAAGTAAGAAGAAATTTTGATAAGTAATAGTTGCCAATGTTTGAGTTTCTGGCTGAATATCCACCCTTTCTTTAGCTTCGATCGCCTGATGCAAACCATCACTCCAACGTCGTCCTGGCATTACTCTTCCTGTAAATTCATCAACAATAACTACTTCCTCATCACGAACAATATAGTTAACATCTTTGATAAATAATTCTTTTGCCTTCAAAGCATTAAACACAAAATGTGCCCAAGGATCTTCTGGGTTATATAAATCTTGTACTCCCAATAACTGTTCTGCTTGAGCAAAACCCTCATCGCTCAACAACACATTACGAGCTTTTTCATCTACTTCATAATGTTCTTTTTCTTTATCCAAAGCTGCTGCAATTTCTGCTGCTTTAATATACTTTTCACTAGGTCTTTCTACCTGCCCAGAAATAATCAGAGGAGTCCGTGCTTCATCTACTAATACAGAGTCAACTTCGTCAATGGTACAAAAATTAAATGGACGTTGTACTACCTCATCCATGCTAGTCGCCATATTATCGCGCAAGTAGTCAAATCCAACTTCACTGTTAGTAGCATAAGTAATATCGCAGGCATAATTTTTTTTCCGTTCTTCTGGATTCATTCCCTGTTGAATTAACCCCACAGTTAAACCCAGGAACCTATGCACTTGTCCCATCCATTCCGCATCTCGTCTGGCTAAGTAGTCGTTAACCGTAATTACATGGACGCCTTTGCCTGCTAGGCCATTTAAGTATGCTGGCAGGGTCGATACAAGAGTTTTACCCTCTCCTGTTTTCATTTCTGCGATTTGGCCTTGATGCAAAATGATGCCCCCCAAAAGTTGGACATCAAAGTGTCGCATACCTAGCACTCGCTTTCCTGCTTCTCGGACTACAGCAAAAGCTTCAGGTAGAATTTCTTCTAATATTTCTTTTTCTTCGTCCTTAGATGTTGCTTTTTCTAGAGCTTGTCTAAATTCTCCTGTTTTTGCCCTTAGTTGTTCATCTGAAAGTTGTTGAATATCTTCTTCGAGAATATTAATCTCTGTCACCCAAGGTTGAAATTTCTTGAGTTTCCGTGCGTTGGGGTCTCCGAGAAGTTTTTTGAACATAGTTGTTATCTAAGTTAAATTCCAATGATGAATTACCAAAATGGTTATTTTGCTTACCATTTTTTATAATTTTTGTCAAAATATATTTTTGGTTGTTAAAAAATGGGTATGAATTATTTTATATTTTATTTCGCGCCAGTGGCTTTGATATTATTTTTCAACAATTCCTAATTCCATTATTGAATTCAAAAGTCAAAAGTCAAAAGTCAAAAGTCATCCATGACTTACTTTGAGGATTTTATAGATATCTAAGGGAATAGCAGAAAATAAATTATCCCAATTTTTGTACTTAGATCGTTAACTAGCTACTATCTACTCCCTTTTTCCCCTCCTGGGAGGGGTTAGGGGTGGGTTCCTACTCCCTTACTTTCACAGCTAATGGGATAATTTTTTATTTGGAAGTCCCTAATATCAAATCCGTTGAATTGGACATCAAAAAATTATTCAATCGTCATAACTACGCTCATCTTTGTGATTCCCTCTTATCCTGACTCCTGACTCCTTTAATATCGCTCCCTCCTACAATTAAACGACAAGCTAGAAGTTGGGTATTTAATACCAATTCACTTAAAAAATGTCATAAATAGTAGGTAACTGATAAAGTAAAATAATAAGCTAAAATTGCTGTATCGTAGACGTTTGAAGTACCTAAAATATGACTTCTGAATTCAAACTTCTAACTTTTGACTTTTGACTTTTGACTTTTGACTTTATTCAGGCCATTCTGAATTTAGGGTCCGAAAGTCAAATTTTGCAGCGCTAGGATGACAAGAAACACAACCCTTAATATTCACATTTTGAGGAAGTTCTACTCTGGGATGAAGTGCTTTAAAATAACGAGAACTAGAAATTCTGTAAGGTATTCTCTCCTCTTGCTGTGATTTTACACGAGAAGATACTTGTAGGTAATTCCAAATAAGTTGACGAGGTGGATCTACAAGAGTAGGGATTTGTACACCGTAGTGTTGATAATCTTCTAGAATTACTTTCCAACTTTCTGTGGGAAGGACTTGAGGTGGTACTGGAATATGACAAGTAGTACAATTCTCTAAATATAATGACAGTCCTAATTGGTGACGTTTGGGAACCACATCAACATTACTCATTAGTTGAGGCTCAATTTGTGAAATATTTGTTGCAGTAGAAACTTTTGCCATCACCAAACCACAACTTGTACTCAATAAAAATATTAGTAGTAAAAGAAAAAAAACAGATGGTCGTCGTCTACCTCTATTTCTGAGATTAGATATTGGCATGAATATAATCTCTAGTGTTAATACTTAATTATTTTTTGTTAGTTTAACTAGCTATCAGGCTAAAAAGGTAGTGCATAGATAATGGTATCTAGAAGCTTGGGTTGTTCATTCCCTTTCCGTTCCGGAATGCTCCGCTTTCCGCACAAAGCTGACCGCTGAACTGCTGAGGTGCTAAACGTTTTCTAAAGAATCGGAATTGTCATACCTTCTTTTGCTACTAACCCATTGGGAAATACTGACTGGAGAGCAACTTGAACTTCATCCAATAAATTATCATGATGAGAAGGGTCGTGTTGAAACATAACTACTTGTTTGACTCCTGCTTTTTTTGCTATTTCCACACCTACTTGCCAAGTAGAATGTCCCCAACCAATTTTAGGAGATTCAGGATTATAGTATTCTTCATTTGTGTAGGTAGCATCATAAATCAGTAAATCAGCTTTACGAGCTAGATGAAGTACATTTTCATCAAAACGATCTTCATAATGTTCTGTATCTGGACAATAAACTACAGTTTTATCCTGCCAACAAACTCGATATCCAATAGCAAAATTTGGATGATTTAGAGGAGCTGTTTCAATCTCAATATCATCAACCTTAATTACATCTCCAGTGCTAAAGTCATCAAACTTCATCTCAGAACCCATTACCTGTAAAGGAATAGGAAAGTTAGGATTGACCATTTGATCGGCTAAACATTCCTTAATTGTAGTCCCATCAGGTGCGATTGCTCCATGTATGTGAAACTTATTGACAGGCATAAATGCAGGGATAAAAAATGGGAATCCTTGAATATGGTCCCAGTGAGTATGACTAAAGAATATATGAGCTTCCACTGGCATTTGCTTCATTAGGTTTAGACCCAATACTCTTAAACCTGTACCTCCATCAAAAATTAAACGTTTTTCCCCTACGCGCATTTCTACACAGGAGGTATTACCACCATAGCGAACTGTACTACTACCAGGGGTAGGTATACTACCTCGTACACCCCAGAATTCAACTACAAACTTGGTTTGCAAGGAGGCTGAGTGAATATCTATCTTCTCAGATTGTGATATTGGGGGTGAAGGCTCTGAAGACTGCATATTTCTGTGTTTCAGACTTGCGGTTAATACGAATCTGTTAAGAAATTCTTAACTGTCAATTGAGATTATTCTAGCAAAATCAGGTACTAATAATTGCTAGTATATCTTTAAAAAGATAATTTAGTTTAGTATAGAAAGCTATACTTTAAATCTAAAAATTTTTATTGTTTAGTTTGAAAGAGGTTATAGTTAAGTCTTGATATATCTTAGGATCTAGTAAAATCTCTGTATAACTAAACTATTTTAAATAGCGAATTAGTAAATAAATATTTATTCAAAAAACTATAACTTTTCAATTTGGAGAACTGGGGGTTGATAATTCAGTTAATTTTGATAATTTAACCAAAAACAAATATAAGCATTCAGCCGTCAGCTATGAGCTATTGATTTTGAGTCCCCGTAAAAGCAACCTTTGAAATTGAGAAATAATAAAATTTACTGTCAAAGTCCCCTGACTAAACCTTAGAACTAATTATTCATTACTAATTACTGTTAACGTAGTTCTGACCCAGGAGACTAACTGACTGCTAATAGCTGTTTACGCAGCATTCAGTAGGAAATGCTTACAAACAAATACTAAAATCTGTCGAAACGTTATAATTGTTTTTCCCTGTTGTTGTACCTTAGGTAAAAATCCGATAAATTTATACTTTAAGAAAATCACAAACTCTTATCAAAATCATCAGTGTGAAGTCAAAATAATTGTTATGAAATATGAGTAATTGTCAATTCCAAAATCGGAAAAATTAGATTTGGTTCAACTTAAAGACAAAGTATTAACATCAGGGTAATTTCATTCTAGATTTTGACAATGAATTTATTGATTTTCAGACAGCGAAGATAAATAAATTTCCTAAACCTGTAAATAACGTGGTTTCGTCAATACATAAAATGGCACAGTTGAGAATGAAAAAGCTCTGGTATTAACATGACTTTCCGTTCATGTTTCAGTCTCTAGGGTTAAACATATTCTGAGAGTAGAAAAAACGGCACAGGAGCTAGCAAACTATTATCCTATAAACTAGGATTAAAGATCAACTAGCAGCATTGATGCACGATTTTGCTAAATATTTTTCTCCCCTATTATTTATTACAAATTTCTAAGTCGGAGGGTTTAGAAATAGATTTAGTATCAGAAGTCTCTTCTCATTTGCTTCATGCTAATGTAAGTACGATTGTGGCCAAAAAAAGTTTGGTATCAAGGATAGGGAGATTTTAGCATCAATAACTAATCATACATGAGTAGAGCCAGCTATGAATCAGCTAAGTTGCATAATTTTCCTCGCAGATACTTTAGAACCAGGTAAAGGTGACAATGCAGAGTTACAGCATTTGAGACAACTTAGTAAGGAAAATCTCTTCCAAGCAGTTTGGTTAACCTGTGATTATACTATAAAGCACTTGCTAGGGACTAATTGTTTGATTCACCCAAAAATTATATTAACAAGAAATTGGTTCCTGAAAAAGGCCAAAAAACCCGAGGATGAACAAAAAATGAAGCAGCAATAAAATCAATCAGATTATGACTAATACAAAGGCTAAAAATTAGTCAACAGAAATATCCAATACAATAAATATAAGGAAACAGATAATTTAATGTCAAATTACCCCCATATTCAGTCCTTGTCAACCGAATTAAGTCAGACAAATTCAGAATCCGATGGAACCTTAGAATTGACCTCGATGATAGTTAACGCAGCATTAGACCGTAAAGGAGATAACATTGTTGTGATTAAAGTATCAGAAGTATCTTATTTAGCAGACTACTTCATAATTATCACAGGTTACTCTAATGTTCAAGTCAGAGCTATATCTCAGGCGATCGCCCAAAAGGTGGAACAAGATAGAGAACTTTATCCTCTAGGAGTAGAAGGCCAAAGGGAAAGTTCTTGGATATTAATGGATTATGGTGATGTCATAGTTCACATATTGAAGCCCGAAGAACGAGAATTCTACAATTTAGAAGCATTTTGGAGTCATGCAGAAAGAGTAGATATTTTATCATTGCTCAATTAGGAGCAGGCTGTCAATATGAACTACTTATTTGATTGGTATAAAATATATGTGAGGAAAAATTGATATGACTAGACAGATAATATCTAGCTCTCCAGTTCCGCCAGAACAACAACCAGTCAACGAATATGAAGAACTCAAAAATTCCTGGTTATTTTGTTGGGTAACATTAGAAAGACCTCAGTATATAAAGAAGTTAGTCTGGGTTTGGCTCTGGAGTTGGTTAGTATCAGGCCCAGTAGCAGCAGCAAGTTTTTTTCCAGAGAAATATCCGATCGAGTTTTTACTGAGTGGGTCAGCAGGTGCAAGCTTTATTCTAATTTTGGTATTATTGCGACTTTATTTAGGTTGGAATTATATACGATCACGTCTTGCTAGTACTACTGTTTTTTATGAAGAGTCTGGTTGGTATGATGGACAAACATGGCTGAAAACATCAGAGGAAATTACAAAGGATAGGTTAATAGTTAACTATCAAGTTCAACCGCTTATCAAAAGATTACGCAAAACTTTTTATAGTTTGGTGTTAATAATTTGTCTCGGTGGAATAATCTGGGTTTCGATCTAAAATTAACCCAAAATAGTTACAAAAAATCATAGTAATTTTGATTTAGGTAGTCAAGTAATTACAGTTATTTTTACCTGACTCATTCTCAGATTATATGCTTAACTATTTGTCTAAAATATCTGCTAAATTACACTATTCTATACAATAATCTCATACGGAATTGTACTTAAATAGTTTATATTTAGAAACTGTTTGTAAACAAAAGATTAAATAGGGTATGTGACAGCACCCTTACCACTGATGGAATAATGCTCGGTTTTACACCTCACGCACCGGGTGCTGTGGGATAGTGCGTTACGTGAAACTAACGCACCCTACGTGATTTAATATTAATTTAACAAAGACTCTCTTCAGACGATTATCTTAGCTGACATGACTAAAAATACTCGTACTTTTAAGGAAGAAATATTGATGAGCATAACTTAGTTTAGTATAAGAGAATCAGTTGAGACTTATTAAGATTAAATTGTCAAAAATACAGTTAAATTAATGTACTTGATGAATACTCAACTTGCCCAAAACAATAAATAAAAATGACAAGGGGAAAAAGAACACAAACTTCGCAACTAGAAGTCAGACTACTCCGAGAAGGTATCCTTGAATCAATTCACCAAGTTCAGGCCACTGTGTGCGACCATAGAGGTCGGGTTTTGTCCGTGGCCGGAGGTGCAGATACTGCCACATTTGTCCGTTCAGCTCTCAAACCATTTCAAGCTTTAGCAGTTACTACTACAGGCACCCTAGAACGTTATGACTTAACTGACTTAGACTTGGCCATTATCTGTAGTTCCCATCAAGGTACAATAGAGCAAGCAAGACAGGTATTTAACGTTTTATGGCGTTGTGATATTGACCCATCAAAACTCCAATGTCCAACTCCTGCCAATAAAAATAGTCCTTTGCAATATAACTGTTCTGGTAAGCATGCAGGTATGCTGGCTGTTTGTCAGCAAAGAAATTGGCCGATGGAGTCTTACCTGCAAATGAAGCATCCAGTTCAACAGTTGATTATTAGCAAAGTAGCTGAGTTACTGGCAATGCCCGCAGCAGAATTTATTGGCGCTCGTGATGACTGTGGTGCTCCAACTTATCTCCTGCAACTGAGTCAAATGGCAACCTTATACGCCAAACTGGCTTCAGGTGATAGTTTGGATCTAGAACGAATTGTCAGAGCGATGACCTATCATCCAGAAATGGTAGGGGGAGAAGGAAGTTTTGATACAGAGTTGATGCGCTTGACGGCAGGAGAAATTGTTAGTAAGTCTGGGGCCGAAGGAGTGCAATGTATTGGTCGGGTAGGTGAAGGGATGGGTTTGGCCATTAAAGTTAATGATGGTGCTAAACGAGCGAAATATGCAGTGGCTATTCACTTGTTAACTCAGATGGGTTGGATAAGTCCAACTATTGCTGAGACTCTAGGGGAAAATTATATTTCTCTCAGTAATGTCAAGCGTTTGGAAGTAATTGGAGAAATGTGTATGGTATAGTTCAACAATTAATAATTAATAATTACCTCTCCTTGAAAACGGATAGGATTGACTAATAATGAAAATTTTTTCTTGTTTCTCCTTTATAAGGAGAGGCTTTAAACCTTAATTATTCGGTGATTGGACAGCCCTGAAAAAAATTTTGAAAATATTTTGAGTAAGGGGTTGCAATTTTTATGAGGTTATGGTTATATTAATAAAAGACGACGCGGGATAGAGCAGTCTGGTAGCTCGTCGGGCTCAAGTTATAAGGTAAGACAAACAAAACAAGCACAGATAGACGCCGCTAGTCACTAAGCTTGAAGTTATACCTTGTAAGGGGCGGCATACGAAGAAATTTGTATGTGATTACTTGTCAAATTCGGGGAAACCGTTAGCGGGGTAATCCCGAGCCAAGCTCCAAGTAAAAGGAGAAGGTGTAGAGACTGGTTGGCAAGTACCCTAGCAGTTCTAGTTTGATAGAAGCTGAGGGTAAAGGGACAGTCCAGACCACAAACTAATTCTCAGAGTTGAGAATTAAGGCAGTGAAAGCTGTGGTGGTAAGCATAACCCGAAGGTCGGTGGTTCAAATCCGCCTCCCGCCATAAAAATAAATAATCTAAAAGAAAGTCTGGTAAATCTTAAAATTTATCAGGCTTTTTTGATTTTCGGTCTCAATACTTTTCCTCAGGAGTCAGGAGTTAGGAGTTAGGAAGGAAGAGGAGGAAAAGGAGAATGCGCTCTTATCCGGACATGATATGAAAGGCGAAAAGCAACATACTACTAAAGAAGTGAAGTTAGGTTTATGAGGAACAGGAACATACCATAGCGTTGCATATTTGTGCATTGGAAGGGGTGTGGGGAGTGTGGAGGAAATTACATATTTGCCCATTGGAATTATAGTAGCTCGTCTAGACTAAAGTTATGGGTAAAAACTCAACCCTCGCCTTACCAAGGGGGAGAATAACTCATAAGGGTAGGTTGTTTAACCCACATTTTCAAGCAAGACTTGCTAATAGTTTGAGAAAAAGAGGAACTAAAAGATGGGTTACCTTTTCTGCAAAGATTTATCCCCTAGTTCAGCAATGCCCCTACTATACAGCAGTTTTCATTTCGGTAGAACACAGTAGGGACGTTAAATAGCACTCAGCACTCAGCACTCAGCACTCAGCATTAGGACTTTTTTTATCTTGAGGAGGGGGTGAGCAACTCTTCCTAAACTAGGAGGCGCTTGGGGTTGCCAGGGTATAAACCCAAGGTCAAAAAGCCAAAAGCTGTTTGCGGAGCATTCCGGTACGGAAAATGCTGAAGCGCTGATAGCTAGTTAACGTAGTTGTGCGTAGCTAATGGCCAGAAAGCTAACCTAGAAGCTCTCCGCTTTATATGTTGCGGAGCAAAACGCCCCCTACAGGTTTTTGGTTATGACGATGTGGTTCATCAATCAACAAAAGCGGTGTAATACCAAATTGATAAATTTTTGCTACAAATAGCTAGGATATTTCTTAGGAGTCAACCCACCCCCGCTCCTCCCAGGAGGGGACCCAGTTGTGTAACTATGTCGGACCGAGTCACACGGGAATGGCTTCAATACCATTTTTGAGTTAGGAAATTCTCTTTTTGTCTTGGTGCGCTACCAGGTGCGACTGGCATCGTCGCGGGGTCGCACCGCTCTCTTGGTCGATTGGATATGGCGAGGTTCCCTCGCCATCCCACCCTACGGGAAGCTCCGAAGATCGACCGCTTTGTTAAAGGGACATCTCCTTTAAAGTCTTTTAATCACGCTTATTATTTGAACACATTCTTTTTTCAAAATGGTATAAGTATAGCAATTTCCAAAAAGCGTGAGGTACAAAATTTTAGGTTTTAGGCAAAAGGGAAGAAAGATAAAAGTTTACCTCACTAAACCTAGCACCTACTCAAAAAGTTCAACATAGCAAAATTTTATGAATTTGGTAGAAAATGATAAATTGGAAATATTTTAGATTAATTATCGGTACTGTATTTTTCTTGATTTTGCCTCCATCTCTAGTAACAGAGAAAATAGAGAAAGTACAGATATATTCAAAAGCAGTTGCAGAAGAGACTAAAAAATATAGCGATCGCCTTACCCAAGAAAACCTACAAACTCAAGCACAGGAACTTGATAGGAAAGCTAAACAAAAACTTGAAAATGGGGAATTAAAAACGGCCTTAGAAACTTTGCAGCAACTCCTAGATATTCATACTCAACAGGGCGTTCGCGATAGCGGAACGGAGTTCTATCCCCTTAATATCAGCAGCACCCTCTACAGTATGGCCAGCATCGATCGACAACTGCAGCAGTATCAGAAAGCTTTAGAGAATTATCAGCAAGCTTTGGAAATTCGTCAACAGTTAGGCGATACAGAGCAAATTGCTGCCATCCTACATAATATTGGTACAGTTTATTCTCACCTAAGTCAATATCCCCAAGCATTAGCATCATTCAATAAAGCACTGAAAATGCGTAGGCAACTGCGCGATACTACTGCTATTAGTCGCACTTTAAATAAAATAGGTGTTATCTACGATCGCCAAGGTAAATATCCAAAAGCTATAGAGTTTTATGAAGAAGCTTTAGAAATGGCTAAAAAGGAAAAGGATAATGTCAATCTTACTGCAATTTTAAGTAATCTTGGCTTAGTTAATTCAAGGTTAGGTCGCTATAAACAAGCTATAGATTTTTATCAAAAAGTCATACAGAATAATCCTCCAAACAAAGCCAAGTTTTTAACATATATTGGAGCAATTTATCGCCACTTAGAAGAGTTTTCTAAGGCTTTAAAGTTTTATCAACAAGCTTTAGAAGTTTATGAAGAAAATCAAGACCGTTTGAATATAGCAATAACTATAGATAATATAGGTGTAATTTATCGAGAACAGGAAAAATATTCCCAAGCATTAGAATCCCATCAACAAGCATTAGTTATTTGGGAAGAGTTAGGCGATCGAGAAGGTAAATCTGCCTCTGTTCATAATATTGGTATAGTGTATCGAGAGTCCGGTCAGTATTCTGAATCTCTAGAATTTTTGACTCATACTTTAATTCTCGATCGACAACTTGAAAACCAAAATAGAGAAAGAATTACCCTTGCTGATATAGGAAAATTATTAGCAAAAAATGATCGACCAGAATTGGCAGTAATATTTTATAAACAATCAGTTAATATTACAGAAAAAATCCGCAAAGATTTACAGGTTTTACCAGTAGAGGAACAAAGGGATTATTTAGACGGTACTGTTACTGAAATATATCGGGATTTAGCTAATTTATTGCTTGAGCAAAAACGAGCCATAGAATCACATCAAATTCTTGATTTATTGAAAGTACAAGAAGTATTTGAGTATATGGGAGGTATCAAAGCTGATGATAAAATTATAGGCAATAGTTTTGAAGATATATAGCAATCAGGAATCAGTTGTGAGAATTGAGGTGTTCCTTAAAAGTATAGAATATGGCAATTATTATATTCATATAATACGTTTTTTCTTCTTCTTTGTTCCCTGTTACCTGTGCCCTAAAAGCTTCCAATATCTCACAACTCAAATCATATTGCTATAGTTAAGAAAGAATTGGTTAGGACTTATGCGGATGATAAATCTTAGACTAGGAAATGTTTTTCTAACTGCTCCCTGTTCCCTGCTATAGTTGAATGCTGAATGCTTACCTTATAGTTATACATAATACACATAAAAAATATAGTTGAAAAAATGATAAATTGGAAATATTTCAGATTAATTATATCTACTGCATGTTTATTAATTATTATTCCATCTATACCAGTCGATAAAAATTTTAATCTAAATTCAAAAGCACAAGCACAAGTTAAGACAAATTCTGTTAGTCCTATTTTACAGAACAATCAAAAAATTGAAATACAGCAACAAGAAAAGCAAGTTCAATCAGAATTTTACAACGATCAACTTGATGAAAATTTGGAACAATTACAAGAAAAATTAGAAAAATTAACTCCAGAAGACGATCGCTTTGAGATTATTCATACTTTGAAGAAAATTGCTATTGCTTATGATGCTCAAGGTAAGTATTTCAAAGCCTTAGAATATTATCAAAAAGCTTTAAAAAATGCTAAAAAAAATCAGGATAGTGAAAATATTATTGCTATTTTAAATAAGATTGGTGTGGTGTATTCCCAGTTAGGTTTGTATGAGCAAGCTATCGATTATTATAAACAAGTTTTAAAGAAAAATCCTCCAGAAAAAAACAATATATTCAGTAATATTGGATCAATTTATCGCCACTTAAAAAAATATTCTCAAGCCTTAGAATACCTTCGACAAGCTTTAAAAAATTATCAAGAAAATCAAGACAATCTTGGTACAGCTCAAACCCTTAATCATATAGGTGTAATTTATCGAGAGCAAGAGAAATACTCTCAAGCATTAGAGAATCATAAACAAGCATTAGCTATTCAAGAAGAAGAAGGCGATCAAGAAGGTAAAGCAGTTACTTTTCATAATATTGGTAAAGTTTATCAAGATCTAAATAAGTATTCGGAATCCCTAAAATTTTTAAATCATAGTTTAATTATAGATAGACAACTTGATAACAAAGGAAAAGAAGGAATTCATCTTGCTAATCTAGGTAAATTATTAGAAACAAAAAATCAGACTGAATTAGCAATAATTTTCTATAAACAATCAGTTAATATTACAGAAAGTATCAGGAAAAATTTAAAAGTTTTACCAGCAGAAGAGCAAGAGGCTGATGTAGAAAGTGTTGCTGAAACATATCGTACTTTAGCTGAATTATTACTACAAAAAAAACGCGCACTCGAAGCACATCAAATTATAGACTTACTCAAAGTCCAAGAAATATTTGAGCAGATGGGAAGTTTACAGATTGACAACCATAAATATAGTGAATTGCCATTCCTAGAATCAGAAGAACTCTTTTGGAAAAAATATAGTCAGCTCATAGAAGCAGCAAGTGATACGAAAAACCAAAATCAACTAGAGGAAAAATTACTAGAAATTATTGAATTTTTTGATAGTGAAGAAGTGAAATCTATTGTATCAGAATTAAAAGAAAATGCTGAAAATCAAAAACTAAGTTCAGATATAGTATTTTCTTTACAACTTGAACTAAAAAAACATCAAAAGAAAAATACAGTAGTATTATATCCATTAGTTTTAGAAGACCGACTAGAATTAATATTAGTAAGTTCAAATTATCCCCCGGTGCATCGTACTGTGTCGGTAAAACGAGAAGAATTTAATCAAGCTATCTTTGAATTAAGAGTAAGATTAATCAATAGAAATAATTCTCAATCATTACCTAACGAAAATAATAATCAATCTGAAAAAAGAATTATGCTGGCAGGATTTAAACTCTACAATTGGTTAATTAAACCTCTAGAAAAAGAACTAAGACTTGGTAAAATTAAAACTATTATTTATGCACCAGATGGGCAACTACGTTATATTCCTTTAGCAGCTTTATATGATGGTAGAAAATGGCTAGCAGAAAGGTTTGAAATTAATAATATTACTGCTGCAAGTTTAATGGATTTAGAGCCTAGGGAAAATTTTCAACCAGTCATTTTGGCAGGTGCTTTAACTGAAGGTAGTTATCAATTTCAGGTAGGTAGACGAAGATTTGAATTTGAAGGATTACCTTTTGCGGGAGTAGAAGTAGAGAATATAGAGCAGATATTTCCTGAAACTAATAAATTATTAGGAAATGAATTTACTAAAGAAGCTATGGAATTAAATATGGATAGCCATAATATTGTACATTTTGCCACTCATTCTGCCTTTGTCAATGGTCATCCAGAAGAATCTTTTATCTTATTTGGAGATGGCGATCGCGCTACATTAGGAGATGTGAAATATTGGAATTTAAAGGATGTAGAATTAGTGGTATTGAGTGCTTGTCAAACTGCTCTGGGAAAAGATATAGGAAATGGTCAAGAAATACTCGGTTTTGGTTATCGAGTGCAAGAAGCTGGTGCAGCAGCAACATTAGCAACTTTATGGTTAGTTGATGACCAAGCTACTCATGAATTTATGAATTATTTTTATGTAGCTTTGAATAAAGGAGTAAGTAAGGTAGAATCGCTAAGAGAAGCACAAGTTAATATGATTAATAGTGAGTATAATCATCCTTATTATTGGGCACCATTTATTTTAATTGGTAATGGTTTTTGAGAGGGAAGAAGTAAGAATTCAGGGATCAGCTTTATTACCTTTTGTAGACAATTTAAGCTTGCTGTTCTTATGCTTCAATATGGGTTTTTATATTTACAGGATAGTAAGCATTCAGCCGTCAGCTATCAGCCATCAGCTATTGCTTTTCGTTTACGATAAAAGCTTTATTAATTGTCTTACTACAAAAAGTTAGCTCCCTTGTCCTTAAAGTCTATATTAATTTAAACACTGTCCTTAAGAAGAGAATATTGTTGCTGTTAACGCAGTTCCTCCGCAGTAGGCTAGCTGACAGCTAATAGCTGAATGCTTACACAGGATGTATTTAAGAGTCCATCAATTGATAATGAATAATGAATAATTGATAATTAGGGCTTGCTGAAAAAGTCTTATGGTGATGATAGGCAACAGGGAACAGCTCATCTGGCAACAGTTTAGACTATCTGCTACGGCCAAATTTTTGGCATTTTCAGGTAAAAATATTAGCTTTTTGAGACTAATTGAGCCAAAAACTATGTACTTTTTCAATACCTAAAAAGGCTAAAACCTTTATCTGGTAATTATTTTATCTTTAATCAGCAAGCCCTAATTACCTCTGGTTAAAACCGAGAGGATTGAATATAAGGAAAAATGCTAAAAGCTTTATCTGTCAATGATTTTAGATTTAATCAGCAAGCCCTAATTATTCATTATTAATTATTCATTATTCATTGTTGTTTCTGCTTCAACGCCAGTCAGGAGGATAGAGACTATCAACATTAGGCATTTCATCAATCTTTTGTAGCAAATCTCCTAATTTTGGATATTTTTTCTCTATAGGTAAGATGTCTATGTTTAATTTACTTACATCTTCCTGAGCTGCTAATTTTTCGACAAATTTAAAAATAGGATAAATGGCAATATCCGCAGCAGATAATCGATCGCCTGCTAACCAATTTTTATCTGCTAAAACCTCGTCATTGAGTATAGTAAATTCTGCTTTTAATTTCTGGAAATTTTCAACAACTTCCTTCTCTTTTTCTGCTAAACCTCCGAAGAAAATTGGAGGGATAAGCTGAAGTAAAGAAGGCGCAATTACATTTTCAACTTCACATACCTGTTGCCAAATTATTGCTTTCTCTTGGCTAGTATTGCCAAAAAGTTGCCACTCAGGATAGAGAGAATCTAAATACACTAAAATTGCTATAGATTCACGCACAAATAATTCCCCATGTTTTAGTAATGGCACTTTACCACGAGGATTTAAAGCTAGATAATCGGGTTGTTTATGTTCTCCTGTTGATGGGTCTAAATAATGAGAGACATAATCAACATTATGAATTACTAAGGCCAGGTGTACTCGCCAAGCAAAAAGACTACCTTGAAAGCAAAAAAGTTCTATTGTTGGATTCATTTTCTTGAATACTATTCCTCATTTTAACGAAGTCAGAAGTTGTTTTTGTAACTGAGATTTGAGCAAGTCTCCAAAAACATTTTGCCAATCAAGGCGGGGTTTTTAGACCCAGTTATTTTGATAAAGAATAAATTATGGCAAAAATTCAGCCTAGTATAACCAAATTAACTCGAACATATCCTTTAATTGAGATAATGTCAAGAGCCAGTATTTATAAATTAGCGATATTCAGCAGAAAAGAGGGAGTAGGTAGTAGGCAGTAGGGGAAATAATTGATAATTTCTGTGTGAATGATGACGAGCGCGTTCAAGGAAAAGCTAAAAGTAATATCATGTCCGGTTGAACAGTTATAAATAACGACGGAGGAGTCAGAACTCAGGAGTCAGGAGGAAAAACGAATTTTGTACCTTACCAGTATAGGAATTGCTATATCAAATTAAACTTTAACCCAAATCTTTTCCTACGATTTAAGTATTTAATACCAAATTCACGCAAAGGTAGTTACATCTTAGTTTGTGATTTATTCCTACAATAAAAAAATATGGCGTTGCTGAATAGCGTGTATGATATTAACCTTAATTACTTAGGAGTCAGGAGTCAGTCCTCAGGAGTCAGGAGGGAAGAAAGAAGAAGAAAGAGGAATAGAAGGAGAGGCGTTGCATATTTGTGGGATGAATTGTATGCTTGGACAAAAAAGAAGTATTAAGGATGAAATTTACCTGTTTAAAAAATATTCATCCCTTGATTCAGCAACGCCAAAAATATAAATCCCATAAATTCTAACAATTCAACCTTTTTTCCTCTTTAATATTTCTGTTTTTCTTTCCCTCCATACCTATTCCCTATTCCCTGTTCCCTGTGCCGTGACTGTAGCAATATTTTATGAAATTGGTATAAGGAGTTAGAGCAAAACTACAAACAAATATTTTATTATAATTAATTGAATAACCACAATCAAAAATACAGTCAACTATCTAGATTGAAAATTTTTTACACTATACCAATAAACAACACTTAACCTAAACATAAACAAAACTTAAATTAGAACCTATAAAATCCCATTACGGTTATGACTATAATTAATTTCAAGGGTTTCTAGTTTATGCCAAATCCAATCCGCTTTGCCACCTTCAACGCATCTCTAAACCGCAACGAAGAAGGTCAATTAATCACAGACCTTTCTACAGAACAAAACGAACAAGGAAAGACAGTAGCAGAAATTATTCAAAGAGTCAATCCTGATGTTTTATTAGTTAATGAATTTGATTTTGACTCAGATGGAACTGCTGCCCAATTATTCCGAGATAACTATTTAGAAGTAAGTCAAAATGGAGTAAATCCTGTAGAATATCCTTTCGTATATTTTGCTCCTTCTAATACAGGTATTTCTTCTGGTTTTGACCTAGATAATAATGAGGAAATAGTCACAACACCGGGTGAATCTGGTTATGGGAATGATGCTTTTGGTTTTGGCAATTTTCCCGGTCAATTCGGAATGGTTTTATATTCAAAATATCCCATTATTGAAGAGGAAGTCAGAACTTTTCAAAACTTTCTTTGGAAAGATATGCCAGGTGCATTATTACCAGATAATCTTGATACACCGGAACCTCATGATTGGTATTCGGAGGAAGAATTAGAGGTATTCCGTCTTTCTTCTAAAAGTCATTGGGATGTGCCAATAAATGTGAATGGAGAAATAGTCCATGTTTTAGTTAGTCATCCTACTCCGCCAGTTTTTGATGGGGAGGAAGATAGAAATGGTAGAAGAAATCACGATGAAATTCGGTTTTGGGGAGATTATATTACTCCTGGAGAAGGAGATTATATTTATGATGATGCAGGAAATTTTGGTGGTTTAAACCCTGGTAATTCTTTAGGGCAAAAGTCCACTAATACTCCCATATCCGAGAAAGTATCGGAGGATGTGATAGGAGGCTTGGACAATGATAAATCCCAAGAACTTCTTGTTTCATTTAATAGTGCTGAAATAGATGCACTCGTAGAATCTCTAGTACAACAGGGGGAATTTGAGGCAGGTAGCGATGTATATCTGGAATACAAAGCCGAATTGCTGACAGAATTAAAAACAGAGGCACTCTCTGGTTTACCAGCAGGGTTTGAAATCATCGATGATTATTCACACCTACCAATTTCTTTCAT
Organism: Okeania sp. SIO2C2; assembly: GCF_010692625.1. NCBI lineage: Bacteria > Bacillati > Cyanobacteriota > Cyanophyceae > Oscillatoriales > Microcoleaceae > Okeania > Okeania sp. SIO2C2. The sequence goes on along the minus strand of NZ_JAAHGM010000008.1, from coordinate 48,175 downwards.
TAGATTTGATTCAGAAGTACCTTTGGAGGAACTGTTAGAAAATTCTGATGTTTTACAAGCATCGGTTCCCCAAATATTTCAACCGTTGCTAGAAGAAAGTCTACCTTTAATCAATCAACCGCAAGCAGTAGAAAGCGGATTTACTGGGGAAGGTACAGCTGTTGCTGTTTTGGATTCAGGGGCAATAACAAATGCTCCAGGATTGGAGGGACGAGTAGTATTTGCCCAGGACTTTGGCCCTGATGATGGTGTTGAAGATGATGAGGAACTACATGGAACTAACGTTAGTGCTATTGTTGCCGGAGTTGCACCAGGTGCTGATATTTTGGCATTGGATGTTTTTAGAAATAAAGATACTTTTGAAGAGAGTGATGTTTTTGCGGCAATTGATTGGGTAATTGAGAACAAAGATGAGTACAATATTAAGGCCATGAACCTGAGTCTTGGTTTAGATGACACCAAGGTACCACAAGAAATTCCTGCGAATGATGATGATCCTTGGGTTCAAGCACTTACTAGTGCAAGAACGGCAGGAATTCTTCCTATTTTTGCTTCTGGGAATGACTACTTTACAGATGGACTCGGATTCCCAGCAGGTATTGAAAGTGGAGTATCTGTTGGTGCAGTGTATGACTTCACAGGTCGGGATGAAATTGAGGATGCAGATGCTGTAATAGATCGAGTACCAGATTTTTCCAACAGTGCCCCATTTCTAGACATATTAGCACCAGGAGCAGATATCACTGCAGGAGGTATAACACAAGGAGGCACTTCTCAGGCAGCACCTCATGTTGCAGGTGCTGTTGCTGTCTTGAGTCAAGCCTTCCCCAATGACACTCCTGACCAAATTCTGCAACGGTTACTCGATAGTGGCACACCAATTACAGACCAAAGGAATGGAGTTATCACACCCAGACTTGACCTAGCTGCAGCATTAGCTCTGGAATACCCTCAAGTCGAAAATGATAATTTCTCAAATAGCACATCTATTTCCGGTACATCAATCACTGTCAATGGTACAAACACAGGTGCTACTGGTGAGCCTGGAGAACCAATAACCATTGATGATCCAGGAGAGAAAAATTCTGTATGGTGGAGTTGGACTGCTCCTACTTCTGGGCAAGTAATTGTAGATACTTTCGGCAGTGACTTTGATACTATATTAGCTGCATATACAGGTGATTCTGTCTCCAACTTGACTGAAATTGCGAGCAACGACGACAGCACATCAGACTTCCCTCTCAGTGAAATTGTCTTTGATGCTGTAGAAGGAACAACATATCATTTTGCAGTAGATGGATTTAATGATGCCACAGGTGAAATTGTTTTCAACCTTTCACAAGAAGTAACAGATGTAGAAAACGATAACTTTTCCAACAGTCTTCCATTAACAGGTTCTGCTGCTAACGTTGAAGCCTCCAACTTTGGAGCAACCAGCGAGGATGGAGAACCTCTTCATGCCGGAAATAACCTTGATGGGAATCAAGGCAGTTCCGTTTGGTGGAATTGGACAGCACCCACATCTGGCCCATTTACGATAGGAACTAATGGTAGTGATTTCGATACTGTATTGGCAATTTATACAGGTGATTCTGTCTCAGACCTAACTGAAGTTGCCAGTGACGATGATGGTGGTGACGAATTACAAAGTCTGGTAACTTTTGTAGCTGTTGAGGGCACAAACTATAAAATTGCCGTAGATGGATATTTGGGCGAACAGGGCAATATTGTTTTAGATTTAGTCCAGCAAACTACATCGATACCAAACGATAATTTTGCTGACAGTGCTACTCTCACTGGTACTTCTGATAGCGTAACTACCAGTAACGTCAATGCTTCCAAAGAAGCAGATGAACCTTTCCATGTAGGAAACAATGGTGGCAGTTCCATCTGGTGGAATTGGACAGCACCCAGTTCGGGATTAGTGGATATCAATACCTTTGGTAGCAATTTCGATACACTCTTAGCAGCTTACACGGGTTCATCCCTCCTGGAGTTAACCGAAGTGGCAAGCAATGATGATACTGGATCTGGAACACAAAGCCAAGTCCTGTTTGAAGTAGAAGCTGGAACTAACTATAAAATAGCAGTGGATGGGTTCGATGGAGAAGCAGGAGATGTTGAGTTAGCTTTGTCATTACAGAGGGATCTTCTTGCCAACGATAACTTTGCTAACAGGATTTCTTTAAATGACACTGATATTTTTACAGGCAGGAATGAGGGTGCAACTAGCGAACCAGGAGAACCAGATCATGCAAGAAATGATGGTGGTGCATCTCTGTGGTGGACTTATACTGCCCCCGAATCTGGTACTGTAACCATTAACACTTATGGTAGTGACTTTGACACCATACTAGCAGCTTATACTGGTTCAACCCTCTCTGAGTTAACTGAAGTAGCGAGCAATGATGATAGTAATGATGGTGAAGGTTTTAGTATCCAAAGTGAGATTATCTTTGATGTAGTTGCAGGGGAAACTTATAACATAGCAGTAGATGGGTTTAATGGTGCAGTTGGTAATATTAACCTAGAAGTCTTTTTCTCCACCATTAGGAATGATATCGACCTATCTAGTCAACTTCTGGAAATAACTTCACCAGAAGTTCGCCCTGGTCAGTTTATTGATGTTGATGTTTCTATAGACAACATTGGTAGCGACAATGCTACTGGGTTTACTGTTGACTTTTTCTTATCCGACGCTAATTTTGACCCAGATGATGCTGTAGATTTATTGCTACAGTTTTACACTGCAGGTATTGACCTACCCGAAAACTTACTGCAGCTTGATTTTTTTTCGATAGAAGATTTGCCTGGTAACAGTAGTACCGATCGCCTTACCAAAAGTATCTTGCTGCCTACTTTAGAAGAGTTTAATTGGAATGAGGACACAGATTATCAGATTGGCATGACGGTTAATCTCTTCGATGGTATCAATGAAACTGACCAGTCAAATAATACTATCGTTACAACTATAGAAGAAGTTACTTTTTCTGCTAACCAAGGCAACTTGACTGAAGATACTTCCCAAACAGAACCGTTCGATGAAGGCACTGGTAACGATACTATTGTTGGATTTGCTGGCAATGATACCCTAGCAGGTAGTGGTGGCGATGACTCAATTATTGGCCGTCGTGGTAATGACTCCCTCTATGGTCAGGATGGCGATGATGTTTTAGAAGGTCGTCTTGGTTTTGACCATCTCTTTGGTGGGGATGGCAACGACGAGATGAATGGTGGTCAAGGACGCGATCGTCTCAATGGTGGAAGTGGAAACGACACTCTATCTGGTGGTGCTAGTATTGACCGTTTTATCTTTGCCACAAATCAGGAATTTGATGCTGATGATATTGGTGTGGATGAAATTACTGATTTTGTTGTTGGTCAAGATAAAATTCTTTTGGATCGAACTACATTTACTGCCATTAACAGTATCACAACAGAATTTACCACTGTCACCAGTAATAATGCTGCTGCAACTTCTGAATCTGTTATTGTTTACAACACAAGTAATGGTGGGTTATTCTACAATACTAATGGTAGTGCTGGTGGTTTTGGTGATGGCGCTCAGTTTGCAACTTTGAGTAATGGAGCATTGCTTGAAGTTGATGACTTTGTTATTAGATAGTAACTCCTAGCATCTTTTTACAGCGGTTTTCATTTGTAGGGGCGAATCGCGATTAGCCCCTACAAGGTTTTTCTTGTGAATATAATGAGAAAAGCACTGTAATTCACTGTTTGGTCTAAGAGGATATCTGAAAAGTTTTTTGATACTGAATTTTGCCCCCCTAGCCCCCCAACTTTGGGGGGAACAAGAGTCAATTTGCTTGCTCTAGTCCCCCAATTTTGGGGGATTTAGGGGGCTTGGATGTAGCATATTGGACTTCTCAGACAACCTCTAAGACTTATAACTCATTGTATAATTTTCGTAATTCATCTACTGAAGAAATCAGAGGAATTTGAGAAACAATTCTCTCTAACAATTTCACATCATTAATTTCTGAAATCTCCGATAACATCCCTACCAATTCATCACCAAACTTGAGTTTTAATCCCATTTCAATTGCCAATAATAACGCCTGTTTAATTTCAGCATCTTTTTGAGATATTTCAGCATCCTTTTGAGATATTTCAGCATCCTTTTGAGATATTTCAACATCCTTTTGAGATATCTCAGCATCCTTTTGAGATATTTCAGCATTTTTTTCTGCTGCTATTTCATCTCCTGTTTGAATTACATTTCCATCGACATTGCGCCAACGCAACCAAGTACCATTCAGATTTTCAAAAGTACCACTCCACAAAGTTAATCCCAGATTCACATCAGGAAACCAAGCATCATTTTTAGGGATGTAAGAATTAAATTGAAGTTGAAATACTTGCAGTACAGTTTCACTTAGTTTTTGCAATGGGTCGTAGACAACATAATAAGGAATTCTTAACTTGGCATAGTCTGTTAATTTACTTCCTAATTCATTGCCGGGAGTGAGAGAAACAATTTCAATTACTACATCTGGTGGTTTGCCAAATTCCCAGAATAAATAAGAGCGAACATTACGTTCCCACCATTCTTTTTCACCAACAATATTTAAACTTAAAAACACATCAGGTACAATTCCTGAGTCTCGGACATGAGAAAATAAACCCACATTCGCAGCAACGATAAAAGGAACATCTATTGGTATTTCTGCACCGCTATAAAATACTGTTGTGAGTAGACGTTGTTGTTTTTCATTAATAAAACTATCCAAGGGAGCGTCATCCACCAGAATCATATTACTGGTGTCTGGATATTCATGGGGCAGAAGTGTCAATTTTTCTGACATAATTACCTCCAGATTGATTTGGGAGTTATTTGATATATTGTATAGCAATTCTCAAGAAGCGTGAGGTACAAAATTCGTTGGTTTTAGGGAACAGGGAACAGGGAACAGGGAACAGGGAACAGGGAATAGAAGACAAATAAAGATAGGTGTCTCACCAATTTGAGAAACTCTATATCGCAGGTGTAATAATATTCTTCCTTTTTGTAAGTTGCAAGCTAAATTTGTTAACTTTGTTAGAGAACGAAAGCTTTCTTACTTCTTACTTCTTCCCTCTTCCTTCTTCCTTCTGCTATATAATCTAAACAATTCCCACTATTTAACTTAAAAAAATGACAACAGAATCTCAACAACTCAATTCTAATTCTTTTCTAATTTCTCCAGCTATCCCTGAGAATTTTTCGGCAAAAGTTTCTCCTTTAAAATTAGGAATTCTTGCCTCTGGGAATGGTAGTAATTTTGAGGCTATTATGGAGGCAATAAATAATCAAAAATTAAATGCTCAAGTTCAGGTAATGATTTATAATAATCCTGGAGCAAAGGTTAAAACAAGAGCAGAAAAATGGGGCGTGCCGACAATATTATTAAATCATCGAGAATGCAAAAATAGAGAAAAATTTGATAGCCAAATTGTCAAAACTCTACAAGAATATGATGTAGAGTGGGTAATTATGGCGGGTTGGATGCGAATTGTTACTAAAGTTTTAATAGATGCTTTTCCTAATCAAGTTATCAATATTCATCCCAGTTTATTACCTAGTTTTCGAGGTATTAAAGCCATCGAACAAGCATTAGAAGCTGGAGTAAAAATAACTGGTTGTACGGTACATTTAGTGGATGTAGAAGTAGATAATGGTCCAATTTTAATGCAGGCAGCTGTACCAATTTTGCCTGACGATACACCAGAAACTTTGCACGAAAGAGTTCAAATACAAGAACATCAAATTATTGTGGGAGCTATTGCTCTTGCTGCATCAACTTAGAAGGCAGGAGGCAGGAGGCAGAGGGCAGAAGGCAGAAGGCAGAGAGAGGGCAGGAGGCAGAGGGCAGAAGGCAGAAGGCAGAGAGAGGGCAGGAGGCAGGAGGGAAATAAAGGTTCAAAAGGAAAGCAGAATAATGTTTTCCTTAGCGAAAAATTGTGGTTTAAAGCCTCCTCTTTTAAGGGGATAAAAAGAAAAATTTTCCTTTGAGTCAATCCTCTTCTTTTAAAGGAGAGGTAATTGTTAATTATTAATTATTAATTATTAATTGTTGAATATTCCTTATTCCCTGCTTAAAAATTCTGCATCTAGTTCTGGAAGGGAGGGATTAATTCTAATACCAGAAGCAATTTCAAAACCTGCCGGTGTGGTAAGTCGAGGTTCAATTAAACAATACCAATGAACTTGGGGTTCTTCTGCTTTATAACGAGCAGCAGTGTTAATTACATAATTATAATCTGGGTCGTTTAATTTTTCTGATAATTTGGTGAGAATATTTTTGAGAATTAATGCAAAATCTGATTTTTCTTGGTCTGAAATACTACCAAAATCACCTTGATGTTCTTTTGGCATGATCCAGATTTCAAAAGGTGCTTTAGCAGCAAAGGGAATAAAAGCTAAAAAGGATGAATTTTCCTCAATTACTCGCGTTTTATTTTGTTTTTCAAATTCTAATATTTCACAGTATAAACAGCGCCCAAATTCATCATAATATCTTTGAGCTTCTTCTTCTTGCCAGCGTCGATGTTGGGGAACAATGCTAGTAGCAATAATTTGAGAATGGGGATGACGTAAAGAAGCACCTGCTTTTTTACCATGATTTCTAAATATAATTACCATCATACTTTCATCTATTTCCATAAGTTCGATGTAACGTTGATGGTAAGTATCAATTATAGTCTCTACTTCTTGGATAGACATTGTGGGAATATCTTTGCTATGGTCGGCATTTTCAATAATTACTTCATGTCTACCATAACCAGGCATTGTCAGATAAATTCCTTCTAATTTTCGATTGGTATTTTCTTCAGGGGTTAAAGCTGGAAATTTATTAGGAATAACCCGTACTTGCCAGTTAGTATTTTCTGGGTTTTGTTTCTCTAACAAAATACCTCCTAGACGCTCTTCATTACCAGTACAAAAAGGGCAGTTCGGAGAGTGACTTTCTACTTGTTCTTGTACTATATTTTCTTGTTGAAAATCCTGGGGACGTTGGCCTCGGTTTGGCGCATAAATGACCCATTCTCTTGTGGTTTTGTTGAGCCGAATATGACTTTTGTTCATATTATTTAGCAATCTTATTTGACTTATGAGATATTATAGATTTTAGGGAACAGGGAACAGGGAACAGGGAACAGGGAATTATAAGATATTATAGATTTTAGGGAACAGGGAACAGGGAACAGGGAACAGGGAATAACGAATACCAAAGCAATAAAATTATCACAAATGATTTAGGACTGCTATTTTTATAGACGGAGTGGTCGGTCGTTGACTATTCATAAGCAATTTTCCCTTCTTCCTCCCCCCTTTCAAAGGCAGGCAAGGGGGGATGCCTTCTGCCTTCTGCCTTCATTTTTCTGGTAAATTTAACTGAGAGTAAAATTCTCTAGAATATTTAGCTTGTTGCCAGTTATTAGCAGATTTAATCTGTAATGGATTCAACCCTTTTACTTTTTGTAGATTGGTATCTTGTAGATTAGCATCGTGAAAGTTTGCTCCTTGTAAATTTGCTTCTTGTAAGTTTGCTCCTTTCAAATTTGCACTTTGAAAGTTAGCATTTTTCAGATAACAACCTTGCAGATTTGCTCCTTTTAAATTTGCTTCTTGTAAGTCAACACCTTGAAGATTTCCTAGTATATAAGCTCCCTCCAAATTCGCTTTTTGTAAATTTGCTTCTAAGAGATTAACTCCCTCCATATCGGCATTTTTTAGATTTGCTGAACTAAAATTTGCTTTTTGAAGTTGAGTTAAAAGAAAGAAAGTATCTTGAAGATTTGCTCCCCAGAGAAAAGCTCCTTGTAATTGAGTTAATTCAAATTTACCTCCTCGAAGGTTGGCTTCTAAAAGTTTTGCTCCTTGAAGATTTGCTTCTTTAAAATCTACATCTACTAAATTAACTTGGTCTAAATTGGTTTTAGGTAAAGATAAACCTTTTAAACAAACACCTCCTTTTACAAGTTCTTCTAGCGCTTTGATTCTAGCATAGCTAATTTGTAATCCTTGGGCAGAGTCAATTACCTGCCAAGCTTGATAATGGGATTTCTTTTTTCCCCACCTAATGTAAATAACTAATGCTGTGACAATGCTAATATTTTCAATAGTTCCTAGAATTTGCGAGTCTTCAAGGGATTCTAGAAAAACTTTACCCCACTGTGTTTTTTGTTCTATGGTGTTTTCAATATAAATAATTCCTAAAATTAAGAAAATAACAGTGAGTAAAATAGTAGCAATTTCTAATAAACTATAGATAAATCTCAGCGTACTTCTGAGTAATCTTGCGAATTTCCGCTGATTGCTTAGTGAGGATAAATATTTTTTGATCGAAAGCATATTTGCAGGACTATAACTAGGGTTTTATTAGGATCAAATAAATACATTTGAGGCACTTATAATCATGGTATTTTCGTTATATAAACAATAATATCTTATTCAGACAGTACATTGTCAAGAGCTGAGTTGAAGAAGGAAGAAGCCAGAAGGAAGAAGTAGATTGGGACTCAAACTCCAACCAATTGTAGACGGTGTATTAAACCCATAAAGAAAAAGATAATGATTTATCAAAATTGTCTTATACCAATTGGATTGAGAAAATTTACAAAAAAGTAGGTATGGGGAATAGGTGAGAGAGAAAAAAGGTCTGAAAAAAATGGAATAAAAAAGATTTAATTTTGACAATTGCTGCCTGGTTTAATTTAGTAAATATAGCAGTCGAAGGAAAGGGCGCAGGTATATCAAAAGCTTAAAACTCAGACAACGCAAGATTGTTCCTTCTCTCCTAGATAACTAATCGCCTAGATAACTAAACCCTTCTTTTTTCTGCTATACATTATTTATAGACTAACTACAGGATAAAATGGTGAAAATCTAGTATTTTTCAACAAATTCATAGATGTAATATCATGTCGGGTTGAATACTTATAAATAAATTAGTAGGGAGTAGGGAGTAGGGAGAAAAAAGAGATTTGCTCTGCAAGTGAAAGGATAGTTTTTTTCATAACTAATTATCAGGACATGATATAAATTTGGGATTTTATAGTTTGGCTTCATAGTCGATAGCTAAAATATTTCCGATACAATTCACATAGAGGCATGACTAAATTACCTTGAAATTTTACTAATCCCATACTGCGTAATTTGAATCCTTCTTTTGTGCCTATAGGTATAGGGTAATCTATCGTAATAATTTGTTTAATTACTGTTAATAATTCTGGATTTTCTTCAAGATTATTTAAGTGGCGACGTAGGTGGTCACAATAGGGGCTTTCTTCTGTCGGAGCGACCTGTAATAGCTTTTCTAAAGTCATTCTTCCCCGGGCAATTTGATAGAGAGCTTGACGTACTAAATAAGGATGTCCTCCTACCATTGCCATTAATTCTTTTATCTGTTCTGGAGACCATTCTAGATGATGTAATTTGACTAAATTTTCTACTTCTTCCCAGTTGAGTTCTCGTAACTCTATGGGCAAACCTACATTAAAAGGTGACTGATTAATATTTAGAGGAATATATACTTCTTTTGAATGTACAATTACTAACCTTAGTTTTTGCCAAACTGCTTCATTTTTACCACGTTCATGCCAGGTCCTGAGCAAAGCAAAAAAGGAGGTAGCAATTTCTGGATGTTGAAAAACTTGGTCTACTTCATCTAACCCTAAAACTAAAGGAGTAGAAATTTCTGACAGTAGATATCTTTGAAAATAATTTGTACATTTATTTTTACTTCCTAATACTCCTTGCCAATATTCAGATAATTTTTCTTCTAGATTCAGTTCATTAGTAATACTGGCACAAAACCACTTTAAAAATAAATCAAGATTAGTCAAAAATTCTTCATCTGCTGACTGAAAATTTAAAAAAGCTTTGCAATATCCTTGCTGTTCAGCATAATTCAAAATTCTACTCATTAAAGAAGTTTTTCCCATCTGTCGAGGTGCTTTAACTCGAATCAATGCTCCCGGATTCATAATAGTTTCATAACACTCTGACTCTATGGGCGATCGCTCTATATAAAAGAGAGAATTAAGTGCTACTTGACCAGAAGGAGTATCCAATAATAACTCCTTTTCCTTCGTCTTTTTTTGTTGTTCAGAAGTCAAGTGATTAGATTTTTCCTTCTTCCTTCTTCCTTCTTCCTCCTTCCTTCTTCCTTCTTCCTTCTTCCTTCTTCCTTCTTCCTTCTTCCTTCTTCCTTCTTCCTCCTTCCTTATTCCTTTTTCAACTTGTGAATTACCTGGTAGTGTCACATCAAAATTAATAGGTCGCGAGATAATCGCTGTTTTTGCTTTTTCTTGCTGAATCCTTAATTCAGTTAATTCTAATCTAACTTTCTGGAGAGACTTATCTAAATCTTCTAGAGTTAATTTATCCCCTGGTAGTTGTTGATTAATTATCTCTAAAAAATCGCATTCAAAAATTTCTTTTACTATTTGATTATCGCGCATTTCTTGCATGAAATTAACAGCTACTAAGTTTAATAAACCTCCCACATCTCTTTGCAGCTTTTCTAAGTATCCATCTGGTTCATCTCCCTGGAGTAAAACCAGAATAAAACTTTGGCATAAATTCTTAATTTCATCTACAGGAGGCAAAGGAATTAATAAACAACTAATATCTTCAGGAAAACTTGTCACATATTCTGTTTGATTGATTGTTTTTAACTCACTTCTCAAATTAGATATTTTACGATTCACCCAACCCAAATTTTCTCGTTTTTGCTCAGAATGAAATGGTGAATATTGAAGTATTGTCGGAAAAGAACCTCCAATCTGATTTCTATATTCAATAGCAATTTTTTCTTGTGCCTTTAATAGCGACATACTAACAGTTTTGTAAAGTTCACAATTCACAGAAGTGCTATTTTGCTGAAGGCGGTCTACAAAAAAATCTAGACAACTTTGAAAAATACTAAAATCGCAATTTTTATGCTGACAAATCAAACCAATAGTTATCTTTAATAAAATCCAATTTAATATTCCAGAAATCGGTTCAATATTACCCTGTAATGCTCGTAAAGCTACAGCAGCATCCGAGTAACGCTGTTTCCAATTAACCCTAACCATTTTTGTTAGAAAATTAGCTAACTTTTCACTGATATTAGGAACTAATTTTTGCAAGTCTATCTCACCTAGTTCATCTTGGATAAAATTCCTGGGTGTAACTCCTGTCAAAGCTTGAATTGCAGTAATACCAACAGCATAAATATCACTAGCAAATTGTGGTCTTCCTTGTGCTTGTTCCACAGGCATATAACCAGGAGTACCTACTGCAATTGTACTACTAGATTTTCCCTGAGAATTAACTACAATATTACTTACTTCTTTAACTGCACCAAAGTCAATTAACATTAATTTTTGGTCGCGGTATCGCCGCATAATATTCCCTGGTTTAATATCTCGATGAATTACCTCATCTTGATGTACAAAAGCTAAAACTTCTAAAATTTCTGACAAAAAATTTAGCACTTTAGCCTCATTCCAAGGCTGACTCATTTCTGTGCTTAAATCATGACCTATTATCAGTTCTTGAACTAGATAAAATTCTTGATTATCCTCAAAATAAGCATACAAAGTAGGAATTTTATCGTATCTACTCAGTCGGTTGAGAATTTGACCTTCTTGCTCGAATAATCTTTGGACTTGTTGATGCTTAATTGTCGGTTTTAGCCGTTTAACAACACGCTGAGGTTTGGGATTTGCTGGTATATCTATATCTTCAGCAATATAAGTTTCTCCAAACCCACCCCCACAACCTAATTGTTCTACAATTTTGTAATGTTGCCTGAGAGTTTGACCAATTAAAGAATTATTTTTAGACATTTTTAGTTCACAATATTGAAGGAAATTACTTCATCATTTACTATCTTATCATTAGCTCAAAGAGAGAAAAAATATTCTGTAATATCATTTTTAAATTTAATGCTATTCATCAATTTAGAGACTGTTTGTTAAAGGAATATTAAATCCAGACGTAGTGCAGCGACACAGCTAAAAATGTAGGCCTTTATAGAACGAAGTGTTAGTGTAGTTCATCCGCAGGATAAACTCAACAAAGCTTTATAACTTTACTTTTGAAAAATGGCATTAGTTATAATATAGCAGTTCCCAAGAAACGTGAGGTACAATTAAGTACGGGATCGCTAATCATAAAATCAACCCCATTACTGATGAAAGCTTATTCTATCAACTGCGTACAAAATCAGTATAAAATCTTATGATTGTCCGGATGTTTATATACTAAATCTAAATCTATTTCATGATTACCAATATTTTCAGATAAAATGGATCAAAAAGAAAACGAGTTACCAATAATTAAGCCAACAATTAAGGTGAGAAAGGAATTTCAAGAAAAACAAAAGAATTTGATCAGTAAAAACGCTATATCATCAATATTTTTCCAGAAAAATAATCAAAAAGAAAATGATTTACCAACAATTAAGGTAAAAAAAGAAGCTCAAAAAAAACGGATGAATATGAAGAATTTTCTGGAAATTATCGGTAAAATTGCTATATTTGTGGTGATTTTACCAATTTTATTGCCTATATATGTATTCTACACTATATTAATTGTATTCTTTTTAATTCCATTTTTTATTTTTTATAGTATAATGCTGATGAAATCATATCATAAAAAATAGCGTCTTTGAAAAAAGAATCTTACGAATAATAAGGGCAATTAAAATACTAGGACTTACAAATGAACGCTATTGGTAGGGTATGCTAGCGGTAGCTTAACTGAGCAACACCCTACATCTATTGTCAGTGCCTAAGTCCTGATACTTTAAAAACTCTGTTCTGTAAGGATTGTAGCTATTGGCAGCCAAAAAGTATGGGAATTATTGCTCTGCCTAGGTTGGAACGATTTTTTCCCTCTATTTAGCGACAACTCTAATAAATAGCATTTGAAGGTTTGATTAAGACATTTTCAAATTCTCATACCTTTGTCAAACTATGAATTTTCCTTTTTACTATAAAATATCATCAAGAAAATTATGTTTTTTATTCCTGCTGCAATATTTATGAACGATCGCCGTTACTTTTTAAAATTTCTAGGTCTAGGTTTATTGACAACTCAACTCGCTGCGATCAATAAGCGATCGCTCCGGGTTGCCTCACCAATATCCCCCCAACCTATCCTCAAACCACCCCGCCTTCAAATTGGCGACACTGTAGCAGTAGTTAGTCCTGCCACCATGATTGATAAACATCAACTCAAATACGTCAATTTGGTTTTAGGGCAACAAAAATTAAAAGTAAAAGTTGCCACCCACGTTCTGGATAGATATGGATATTTAGCAGGTAAAGATATAGACCGCGCTGCGGACATTAATGCTATGTTTGCGGATGATGAGGTAAAAGCATTGGTAACAACCACAGGTGGTTGGGGTAGTAGTCGCATCTTGCCATTATTAGACTATAACTTAATTCGGAAAAATCCTAAAATTATCATTGGTTACAGTGATATTACTGCTCTGTTATTGGCGATATATGCTCGCAGTGGTCTGGTGACATTTCACGGTCCCTTTGGTACATCTCCCTGGAATAAATTTTCTGTTGGTTATCTCAAAGGTATCCTGTTTGAAGGAAAGGCAATGACTTTGCAACCTCCTACGAATATTGTGGAAACTATTACAGGTGGAAAAGCACGGGGGCAACTGGTGGGGGGGAACTTGTCTGTGTTAACAGCGATGGTGGGGTCTAATTTTTTGCCAGACTGGCGAGGGAAAATTTTGTTTGTGGAGGAGATAAGAGAGGATGTTTATCGGGTAGACCGGATGTTGACTCATTTAAGTTTAGCTGGCATTTTGCAGCAGTTGGAGGGTTTTGTATTTGCGCAATGTACTAGATGTCTGGATGAGGAAGATGATTTTCCCACGTTAACTTTATGGCAGGTTTTGTTAGATCATATTCGACCTTTGGAAATTCCTGCTTGGTATGGCACAATGATCGGTCATATTCGGGATAAATTTACAGTTCCATTAGGAGTAGAGGTGGAGATAGATAGCGATCGAGGTACGATTCAGATGTTGGAAACTGCTGTGGTTTAGGGAATGGAGAATCTCCCTACTCCCCACTCCGTACAGACGTTGCATGCAACGTCCCTACCTACTCCCTACTTCCCATCTTTTGCTTTTAAAATTTCATCATCAACTGAAAAATCTATCTCAGTTTTGTCACGACCGGAGGCAAGAAAATCATTTTCAAATGAATCTTTCAAACCAGAAACTAGGTCATATTTTGGCTGCCAATTTAGTTGGGTCATCGCTTTATTTATACTGGCAAAGAAATGTTGACTTCGTAATGGAAAGGCTTTCTTTTTCCCAAAGTCAAATTGCTTCGGATCGTAATGTACTAACTTAATAGAATCAGGAGATTTTCCAGCAGCTTCAGCACAAGCGCGAGCTAAACCATCAAAAGTGACATAACGCTCTCCAGAAACATTATAAATTTGCCTAATTGCTTGATTATTTCCTAATACATTTGCCATTGCCATTGCCAAATCTTTGACATGACCTAATTGAGTAATGTGGAGTCCATTTCCCGGAATAGGAATCGGGCGATCGCGTACAATTCTGTCAAAAAACCATGCTTCTAGATCGTTATAGTTTTGTGGTCCATAAATATAAGTAGGACGAATTGAAGTCCAGGGTAAACCTTGATTTGTTAATTCTGTTTCTGTTTCATATTTTCCTAAATGACGGCTTTTTGGGTCTATAGCATCTCCCTCAATATGAGGCATTTGGTCAGACTTTAAATAAACCCCCGCAGAACTCATATAAATGAAATGTTGTACCTGGTCTTTGAAGATTTCAGCTAAAGGTTTTGTATCAGTTAATTTTCGTCCGTTATTGTCAAAAATAGCATCAAATTTTTCTGACGCTAATTTTTCTTTGAGTTGAGTAGCATCCGTGCGATCGCCATGAATTTCTTTAACTTCTGGAACTGGACTTGTTTTATTACCACGGTTAAATAGCACCACTTCATGTCCTTGTTCAACTAGAATTTTAGTTAAATAGACTCCAATAAATCGAGTCCCACCCATAATCAGTATTCGCATTTTTCCTCTTTTTTACCAACAACTAATAATTTCATCATACCCATTTACCAAGCCAAAAGTCAAAAATTAAATTCCATGATTAGTTTTAGGGGCATAAACAACCTTGATATTTAATTTTTTAACTTGATTAAATCTCTCAACACTGTACTTACTTGCTGGAAGCCAATCATACTTAAATTCAAGATAAATATTAAACTTTAAGGAATAGGGAAGATGGAAAATGGAAGAAGCTATAACTAGAGTTATAAATTCATATTTATCTTTTTCTTTATGGGTTTAATACCCCACCGTCACTTGCGGTGTCTACAATTGGTTGGGCATAGTCAACGACCTGCCACTTCCTGTCTACAAACCCACCCCATCCACTTTTTTATTCTTGCTTCTTGCTTGTTGCTTCTTCCTTCTTCAAAATGATTAAAGGCAATTCAATTAAATCATCCATAAATGTATCAAATTAATTTAAAATTTGCTATGGTAAGTATAGTATTTTAATTTTTTTTCGACAATTTAAAAATCATAGTAATACCATAATTAATTTACTTATGCCTACTCAATATTTAGATAGTTCAAATAAGAATAAATATCGAAAAGCTTCTCTACGTAAAGTTTTTGTATTACCTATTGTGCTGCAAATTATGTTTGCTGTAGGTTTAACCGGATGGCTCTCGTTACGCAATGGACAAAAGGCGGTCAATAATGTTGCTAGTCAGTTACTCAATGGAGTGACAACCCGTGTTGATGAACATTTAGAAAGCTATCTAAAAATTCCTCCTTTAATTAATCAAGTTAATAGAGATGCTATTCGTCTCAATAATTTAGATGTAGAAAAACTCTGGGATTGGCAACAATATTTATTTAAACAAATGCAACTATTTCCAAATATTAGTAGTATTAGTTTTGGCTCTACCGAAGGAGAAGTAGTATGGTTAATTAGATTAGAGGATCAAAGTTTACAATTAGGAATTAGCGATTATTTAACAGCAGGAAATCTAGAACAATATACTCTCGATCGACAGGGAAATATTATCCAACCACGAATTGAAAGTTTTCCATACGATCCGAGGAATATACCTTGGTATCAAGCTGTTATCGAAGCGGGAAATCCTACCTGGACTAAAATTTATCCTTGGATAGATGGAGATAATTTTGGTATTTCTAATGGATTACCTTTTTATGATGAAAAAGGTATTCGTAAAGGTGTACTTAGTGTAGATTTAACTCTTGATAAAATCAGTCAATTTTTAACTAAGCTAAAGATAGGTAAATCCGGAAAAGTATTTATTGTCGAACGTTCTGGATTAATAGTGGCTACATCCATTTCAGAAGAGCTATTTATGACTCCAGGTAATGAACAAAATTTACAACGACTGCCAGCTTTAGAAAGCAATGTACCTGTAATTCAAGCTTCAGCTCAATACTTACAGAAAACCTTCTTTGGCCTGACTAAAATTAATCAAAGTCAACAGCTAAGTTTTAAGTTTAATAATCAACGTCACTTCCTAGAAATCAAACCTGTAAAATATGGTTTAGGTATTGACTGGATTATTGTAGTAGTAGTTCCAGAAGCAGATTTTATGGAAGAAATTAATATTCAAAGACGCAATACAATTTTATTATGGTTAGCAGCTTTAGGATTAGCAATACTTGGTGGAATTTTAACTTCTAGATGGGTGATTCAACCAATTATCAGCTTAAATAAAGCAGCTAGGGATTTTACTCAAGGAAATTGGCAACAAAAAGTAGATATTAAACACTCTGATGAACTAGGAGAATTAGCCCATTCATTTAATACAATGGCTGTACAATTACAAGAATCATTTACTACTCTACAAGCGAAAAATTATGACTTACAAAGATTAGATAAACTTAAAGATGAATTTTTAGCAAATACTTCTCACGAACTTCGTACTCCTCTGAATGGAATGATTGGAATTGCTGAATCAATGTTAGATGGAGCAACAGGAGAATTATCGGAAATACAGCAAAAAAATTTATTAATGATTGCTCAAGGTGGTCATCGACTTACAGATTTAGTCAATGATATTCTTGATTTTGCTAAACTGAAACATCAAAATCTGGAGTTGCAGTTAAAACCTGTAGGAATCAGAGAAATAACAGAAGTAGTTGTTACTCTTTGTCAATCTTTAATAGGTACTAAAAATTTAGAATTAGTTAATTCTATTCCTGTTGATTTACCTCCAGTTTATGCTGATGAAAATCGCCTGCATCAAATTTTATATAATCTGATTGGTAATGGGATTAAATTTACAGATACTGGGAAAGTAGAGATATCGGTAGAGATTATTAATCAACAAGAAAATTCCCAGTTCAATAGTCAGCATCCAATTCTCAAAAACCAACAATTAGCAATTACTATTTCTGATACTGGTATTGGTATTGCAGAAGATAAACTATACAGAATATTTGAATCATTTGAACAAGATGATGGTTCCACAGCTCGTCAATATGGAGGTACTGGTTTAGGTTTAGCAGTTACTAAAAAACTGGTGGAATTGCACGGAGGAAAAATTTGGGTGAAATCTCAAATTGAAATAGGTTCTCAATTTACTTTTACTCTGCCAATATCTACAGAAATTGCTATTAGTAACAATTCCAATATATCAAGATTTACAGATGCTAATAATATAGCTATAACTGAAGAAAAAGAAGAAGAGATTGTTATTCAAGAAGAGTCAAAAGATGATGCAATCAAACCACTAGAAACCGTCCAAAGATTTCAAATTATGATTGTCGATGATGAACCAGTAAACTTACAGGTACTCGTCAATATTTTATCCCTCCAAAATTATGCCATAGTTCAAGCAATGAATGGTATAGAAGCTTTGAAAATAATTGAACAAGGTTGTCAGCCAGATCTAATTTTATTAGATGTAATGATGCCAAAAATGACTGGCTATGAAGTTACACAAAAATTGCGACAAAATTTCTTACCTAGTGAGTTACCAATTCTGATGTTGACTGCTAAAAATCAAGTTTACGATTTAGTAGAAGGATTGAATGTAGGTGCTAATGATTATCTGACTAAACCTATTTCTAAAAATGAACTAATTGCCAGACTTAAAACTCATTTGAGACTATCTCAAATCAACAGTTCTTATAGTCGTTTTGTGCCTGAAGAGTTTATGAAATTCCTCAAAAAAGACTCTATAATTGATGTAGAATTAGGCAATCATGTAAGTAAAGAAATGGCAGTAATGTTTTCTGATATTCGCTCTTTTACCGCTCTTTCAGAAACAATGACACCCCAAGAAAACTTTAACTTTGTTAATTCATATTTAGGGCGTGTCAGTCCAAAAGTTAGAGATAATTATGGATTTATAGTCAAATATTTAGGAGATGGAATGATGGCTGTATTTCCTAATGGAGCAGATGATGCTGTCAAGGCAGGTATTGCCAAAATAAAAGAAGTTGTAGAATACAATATTATTAGGAAAAATCAGAGTTATAAACCTATTTCAATTGGCATCGGCATTCACTTTGGACAAATGATGGTAGGTATGGTGGGAGAACAAGCAAGAATCCAAGGTGATGCTTTTTCAGATAATGTAAACTTAGCTGCTCGTTTAGAAGGATTAACAAAATTTTATGGCGTTTCTATCATTATTAGTGAAGCAGTATTTAATAATTTAGTAGATGCAAATCAATATCAAATTAGATTTTTAGATCGAGTCCAGGTGAAAGGGCGGAATCATCCCATTAAAATTTATGAAGTTATGGATGGAGAAACCGAATCTTTGCTAAACTTAAAAAGACAGGTTAAGTCAAATTTTGCTCAAGGAGTTTTACATTATCAACAACAAGAATTTACCATGGCAAAGAAATATTTCCAGAAAGTATTAACAGTAAATCCAAATGATCAAGTCACAGAAATTTATTTACAACGAGTGAATAATTTTTTATCAGAGGGCACACCTACGAACTGGCAAGGAATTACAATCTGGAATCAAAAATAATCAAAAACTTGAGCAAATTGTATCTGTATAATTGAAATGTAAGTAGGAAAAAATTAGCGATCGCTACCATGCCAAAGTTACCATTAAACCCTCTGTTTTACCAATCCCCACCAAAACTCCCCCTACGAGTCGTAGTCATTGTCCCATTTGTGCTGCAAATTATAGCAACAGTAGGATTAGTGGGATATCTTTCATTTACCAATGGTAAGCGCGCTATCAACGACCTAGCTAATCAGTTACAAAACGAAATTACAGCTCGTATTCAGCAGAAACTGAATATTTTTTTAGAGACTCCCCATTTGGTTAATCAACTAAATGTAAATGCTATTCGTCTTAATCAACTTAATATTCAAGAAATTAATGATGTGGAGCGTCATTTATGGCAACAAATTCAGTCTTTTGATTCCATTGGTGTCATTGGTATTACATCTACATCAGGAACAATGATCGCAGTAAGTCGCCAAGATAATAATAGATTTAATATCATCATTACAGACGAATCGACAGAAGGAGAACTTCAGGAATATGCTACCAACGCTCAAGGGGTGCGGACTAATCTCACAAAAGTAGTTCCGGAGTACGACCCCCATATACGACCATGGTATCAAGATGGTATCGCTACAGGTAAAGCAGATTGGGGTGAGATATTTAGATCGCTCATTGATCAAAGAGTAGAAATTATGGCGACTCAACCAGTAATTGATAATGATGATAATGCGATCGCCTTAGTCACTGCTACTCTCACCTTCTCTGAACTGCATGACTTTCTCAAACGGTTGAAGATTAGTAAATCTGGGGAAGCTTTCATTTTAAATCGTTATGGACAATTAATCGCTAGTTCCGCCACTTCTGAACCTTTTATTCAAGACAATGGGGATTTAAAATTAATAGATGCTTCCAACAGTAACGATCTTTTAGTTAATTCTGCAAGTAAACACCTGAAAGACAGGTTTGAGGATCTCAATCAAATCCAAAGCAATTTATTACTTAACTTTGATATTGATGGTCAACAACAATTTTTACAAGTCGTACCTTTTAGCGATAAATATGGTTTAGATTGGTTAATTTTGGTAGTAATTCCTGAAGCAGATTTTACAGAACGTATTCATACCAATACCCGAATTACTATTGCTCTATGTTTAATTGCATTAATCATCGCAATTATTTTTGGTTTATTCAGTTGTGAATTGATTATTAAACCAGTAAAAAATTTAAAGCAAGCAGCAACTTCTATATCTATTGGAAAATGGGAACAAAGAGTAAAAGAAGTCCCCATTGAAGAACTAGCAATATTAGCTCAAGGATTTAATCAAATGACGGAACAGTTAAAAAAATCATTTGTTGAATTAGAGAACAAAAATACAGCTTTACAAGAGGCAGACCAGTTCAAGGATGAATTTATGAAAAATATTTCCCATGAACTGAGGACTCCACTTAATAGTATTATTTGTTCTATAAAATTAATCGTTGATGGCTTTTGTGATAGCCAAGAAGAAGAAACTGAATTATTACATCAAGCTGATAAATCTGCTATTCATTTACTGAATTTAATTAATGAACTTTTAGATTTGGTGCAAATTAAGGAAGGCAAACTTCCGGTCAATAAAAATTTAGTAAATTTGTATGATTGTTTAAATGAAATAATTGATTCTCAGCAATCTATAATTCAACAAAAAAATCTGCAACTCTATAAATCTAATATCTCTAAATCCATATTTGTAGAAGCTGACCCCAAAAAGCTAAAGCAAGTATTCTTAAATATTCTTGATAATGCAATTAAATTTACTGAAACTGGTAGTATTACTATTGATGTTCAGATTAAACCAAGTATTAATACTTATGATATAGATCAAGTACCCATTGTAGTAGTAACTATTAAAGATACAGGAATTGGGGTAGAACCAAGCGAACAGTATAAACTATTTCAATCTTTTGCAATGGTAGATGGTTCGACTACTCGTGCATATAGTGGTTGTGGTTTGGGATTATCAATTTCTCGTAGTTTGATGGAATTGATGGGAGGTAATATTACTCTAGAAAGTGCTGGAAAAAATCAAGGTACTGCAGTTTTTATCTCTTTACCCATTACTCTCAAAACTACGGAATAGGGGATAGCGAAAGTGGCGATATAGCACTACGCGCAAGTTAGAAGTCAAAAGTCAGTAGGGGCGTTAACGATAGTTATGCGCAAGCTTTAGGCCGTTCGCCTGTACAAAAGTAATCTCGGACTAAGTTTTAGGGTTTAGTAGTGTCCTAACCTAAATCCGTAGTGCTATAGTAGCTCAATTTTTCTAGGAGAGGAAGATATGGTTTTTTGGCGTTGCATAAATGCGCTTGGGATTTTAATAGTTTTGTAGAATGGGCATCTTGCCTGTTCCTGATATTTTCCCGTTCCTGATATTTTCACTCCTTGGCAGGATACCCACCCCACTTATATTCATACCGCCCCTCAGCAATGCCGATTTTTTTATAGCAGAAGAAAGAAGGAATAATCTGGCATTGTCTGAGTTTTAAGCTTTTGATCTGTCCGTACCCTTTCCTTCGACTGCTATGTATAGCAATCAGAAATCATATCAAATCCGGTTAAACAGTTATAGATTAGTTAAGTAATATCATGTCCGTTGGTATCGTTTGTGTAAAAGTTAGCGTGGATATCTACAGGAAATTTAAGTTTTTTTCTTGCTCAATTGCCTTCCTGCTTGTTGCCTGTTGCCTTCCTGCTTGTTGCCTGTTGCCTGTTGCCTACCTTTGCTATACAATACCGATGCTACCGGACATGATATAAGGAGGAGTCAGGAGTCAGAAAGACCGAGTCAGGAGGAGAGAGAATCACAAAGATGAGCGTAGTTATGACGGTTGAAGAATTTTTTTATGTCCAATTAAACGGATTTGATATCAGATGTGAAAATTTTATTGCTTCTGTGTTTCCCATTCCCTGTTCCCTGTTCCCTGTTCCCTAAAAATCTACAATATCTCACAACTCAAATAAGATTGCTATAACTAATTACCAACTTGATATAATCTTATTCTAATTAGGCAAAACTAAAATCTAGAGTTAAAATATGCCATCCAATTCCGATCGTTTACCAGAACAAGATTCAGGAGTACCTAATACCTCCGAATTATCTCCTTTAATCAAAAAATTATCAATCGCTACTTTGGTGGGAATAATAGCTTTTGTTGGAGTAAGTTCTTTGATTATTGCTGCTAGTCAAAACAATGTTAATGGCATTGAAACAACAGAAGGAAAATAGACTGTTGCACGCTCAAAAAGTTAAAAACAAAAAAAACATTCTCTCAGTTTCCGAATCCGAACTCAAGTCCCTAATACCAATTAGATTAAAGAATGTTGCAAAACTGTAATTACCAGGCATAGGTAATAGAGAGTAGAATATTGATTCAAATAGTATAACTAAATATAAAAATGAAGAATTTCCTTAAAACTCTCAAGAATATTTTTCTTCCTGAAAAAGATGATATTTTTCTAGGATTAGTTGAAAGTATAGAGGTCATAGTATCTAAAATTCTATCTTTAGCATTGATAGCTGTAATTATTTTTGCTGTCTTTGACGTAATAGTTTTTATCTCTCAACAACTTTTTTTTACATCTTATCCTTTGTTTAAAGATACATTATTTGAAATATTTGGACTATTTTTAAATATTTTAATTGCCCTAGAAATTTTAGAAAATGTTACAGCTTATCTCCGCAAGCACGTCTTTCAAGTAGAGTTAGTAATTGCTACTTCTTTAATTGCTGTAGCTAGGAAAATTATTATCTTTGATATTGATAAAAAAACAGGAGAAGATTTAATCGGATTAGGATTTGCTATTATTGCTCTATCCATTAGTTTCTGGATTATTCGATCGCAAAAAAATAGACCATCTAATCATTAATATTATCGTCGCTACCCTGCCCTGGCGTTTTTAATTTTAGGTATTAGGAAGTAGATTTTTCCATAGCACTATTGTGGAACAACTCTTGTTGAAAACCCTACACCTCATCTGCGGTGAAGACAAGTTTATTGAGGTATCATATTACAGCAATTTCCAACTTAATGAGGCACAAAACCTATTCTGGACAGCAGGGAAGAGGAAAGAGTAAAGAGAGATTAATGTTTAACTGGAATGATATAATTTCCTTTACTACCAGCATCGTTAGTAGGGGGAAACGGTCGGAAAACCATTCTTTAATACTTAATAATGCCGATGATACCGGATTTTATATCAACTCCAATTTAAGATTGAACTTACAACCTACAACCTACAAACTTCTTCAATTATCTTGGTGCTTAAACATAGAAGTAGCGCCGAATGCCGCGAAAGCTAATAAACCTAATATTGAAGTAGGTTCGGGAACAGGAGTTAACATTATATTATCAAAATTTACATCACCAGAACTAGCAATATAAATTTGAGTAATATTTTCAAAACCATCTATTGATAGAGTTTCAAAAGGCAAGGATATATCGTTACCAATGGAATATTCTGTAAATTGACCGGCAACTTGCATTGTTGGGTCAAATGTTGTGGAAATTAAGATTTTAGTATCATCTGTTGTATAACCAGTAATTGCATTTTCATTCTTCCGCAATTGATAATCTAAACTTTTTAAAGAGAAGATACCACCATTTTTTAAAGTGATAAATGAACCTAAAAGTCCGAATTCATTAGTAAAATGTTGAGCTTCATAACTCTGGCGAGCATGAAAATGTGAAGTATCACTAAAATAAGCTGATGGACTGCCTATTTCCTGTGCTGAAAATGCTGCTACATTAAATCCATTTTCCATGAAACATTTACCCGCACTCAATGGAGAAGTACAAGTGTTGGGATTGGAATTATCATATATTTCAGAATCATAAGTAATTGTTGCTGCGTTAGCTTGCTCATTACCAACAAATAGTATAGCTAAAGTCGCACAACAACCAATTCCTATAGCTTTCAATTTTTTGAACATCATATTATTAATGCCTAAATTTCAGTAAATTAACGAGGAGATAATAGCACTACATTTTAGACATTACAACTACTTTTATATAATATTTATCTATGACAAAATGTCATATTTTTTTTAGTTAATTGAAGATTATAACTTCACTTCTTAGGAGCCATGTAAAAATAAGTTGTACAAATTTTATCTGGGATAAATTGTGAAATACAGCTTCCATCAAAAAAACTGTAATGGTTATTTTTACACGAGTCCTTACTGTTTAATAACTGATTATTTGAATTATAAAAGTGAGAAAATTTTCTATTTAAGGCCAAAAATATAGATTAAGATGTAACTACCTTTTTTGAATTTGGTATAAGGGGATAAAGAAGAAAATTATACATCTTCTTGCCTCCCTATTGCAGGAGGTACTGATAGCTTCTGATAGAAAACGCTAACTGATATAGCAATCGAAGGAAAGGTTAGGATATATCAAAAGTTTAAAACTCAGGGAACGCCAGATTTCTTCTTCTTCCTTCTTCGCCTGATATTGACCTTGACTATGACTATTTTCCCCAAAAAAACAAAAAATAACAGAATTAATATTTCTGCTATCCTTAATTTATTATACCCCCAAGGGAATTCGAATCCCTGTCGCCTCCGTGAAAGGGAGGTGTCCTAGGCCTCTAGACGATGGGGGCTTGTTTGTTTCTTTTCACTCTTACTAACTTAGCGAATTCCTAAATAAATGTCAAGGGGTACGAAAAAAAAAATTTCGCTCAACCCTTTGGCCATCTTGACTACTGAAGATTGTGGCTTTGTGGTAAAGCCATCTGAGCCGATATCCCTTCTTTTGCATCTCCAAAATACCATAAAACAGCAGCAGCTTCAGCCCTACTCACTGTTTTATCTGGCCTAAATAATTTCGTATAACCAAAAACCCGCCTAATATTAGAAAAATCATTCTGAGCATCTGCCAATACAGCTCTCAAAGCAGCAGGGTCAATCCTAGAAGCATCTTGAAAATCCCAAGCTTCTTTAACTTTTTCTATTGTTGCCTCTGGCAATGCCTTGCGAAAATCTAGAGGTACTTTCCAAAGAATCAAATCCTCACGGGTTAAAAAATCATTTGGACGAAATTTAACGACATTAATATCTCCAGACAAAGGACTAGCAATTAAACCAGCTTCTGCCAAACCTTGAATTACCGCAAAGTCTGGGTCAGTTTTCGGGACATCTTCAAAAATTGGTGTTTCATTGAGCAGTGCTAATCGGATTTGTTTAGCAGAATTATTAGTAAAAATCTTATTATTAGTATTTACCAACCACCGAACATATTCCCGCCTAGTGACAATATTCTGAGGATCGACTAAAAGAGTAGTAGTATCTGGATTATCTTGATTTTGGGGTTGTGGCTGCTGAAATACTCCCAGTTTGGACAAATCTGCGACATATTGACGTAATCCTGAAGGCACATCTCTGAGAGCTTTTTTTAAGACAGGGGACTCTGTAGAAGTGGGGAGCGGCACTGGAGGGATGCTATTGGGAGGAAATGTTGTAGGAGTCGGTAACGCGGCTACTCCAGGAGAGGGCAAAGGTGTCGGTAATGATGCAGTTGGAGATGGCTCAGGAATAGGTAATGCTTGGGGTGATGCTGTGAAATTGGGAGATGGCTGAGTTTCTAGCTGGATAGTTGATGGAGAAACTGGGACGGGTGGAGGCGAGGGTATATTGGCAGTTTCTTCATTCTTGGATTGATAGTCTATCTTATATTCTGTTGCTATTCCTGGAGTTTGGCTTGGTTTGAGGGATACCTCTACCTGCAAATCATTTTTTTCTGCCACCAGAGATCCACTACCCTCTTCGGTAGGTTCGCTAATAATTTCCCAATTCTTGTCTCGAAATTCTTTTTGATAGAAATTTTGGACTACATTAGTAGGGTCTGAACTACTCCAAACTGTTTTTTGCTCTTGTTCGGATTTTTCAATTAATTCGGAGTTAGGATATGGAGAGATTTCTGAGGGAAAATCAGCCGGAATTTGTGTTGGTTGTTCGGGTTGTTGATTGTTTTGAGTGGGGGTTTGAATTAATTGGCTAAAAGGAGGGTTATTTTTCAACTGGGGGTCTGCTGCAAAAACTTTTTCTAGCTCTTTACTTGAGGGATTATTTGCACAAGCACTGACTGACATTAATAAACAAATAGTTAAACTGGTAAATATAGAAGGTCTATTTAATAACATATTCATTAATATAAATTTAGTTGCTATTTTTCAGGGAGGTTTTTTTTCCTCCCTTGATTCTCAAAACTATATTTTTTAGGTATTCTTTAACAAGGATTTTGGCTGTTCAGCAGATAAGTTGTTTTTTTCTTCCTTTTTATCTTCTTGTTGTGGTGATTCCTGTCCTTCTACTTGTTTGAGATGAATAATATTTACCTTGGTAATAAAATTAGCTATAGAATTTCTTGCTTTTTTGCCACGTTCAGTTGTATCTTCTACATCATAAATTCTATAAGATACATTTGCCCCTAAGATAAATTTCTCCTGTTCTGCTTCTAGAAGTTCCACAACTCGATTAGCAGAAATCCAATTTTCTTGGAAAGGAAATGAAGTTACAACACTAGCAACTATAGAAGCGATCGCTGGACAAATTACAGGCAACCATTTTAACCAAGCCTGACCAGTTTCTAATTTATCAACAAGGACTAAAATGGGGGTAACTCCCGAAAAAACTATTGTGCCTAACTGCAAAATATAGTAGATATTTCTAGCTTTTTGCCTGGTCTTTTTGTAATCGTCTATTAACTCTTGAGTATAACGTAAGGCTTTTTCTACTTCTTGAGTTATCTGAATATTTTCTGGAGAATTTTCTAGTTGTAAAACATTACCGTATAAGGTTGCTTTTTTTAGTAAATCAGAATCCTTGATTGTTTTAGTGTAGTTGATTTGTAATTGCCGATTTAGGAGATACAAAAAAATAAACAGAGCAATAGAAACTACTAAAACTATCGACAATTTAGTCTGATCTGAAAATAAATAAAGACCAATTCCTGAGCCAATAATAGTGGCAAAAGATAGATATTCAAATATTCTCAAAAATGATAATATACGTGGGCTGGATGGTGGAGATTTATAATTATCAGCCTTGATGTTTAACTGAGAATCAAGGGTTTCCGAACTTGTCATATTCTGTTTATTCCTTTGATTTGTGATTTGATAAGTGGACTAAAATATTCTCTTGCTAATGAGAAAGTAAGGACAGAATTACCTTAATCTATTATTAATATATTATTTTACCAAGCAAATTACTTATATTTATTTGGCGTTGGTGAATCAACATAAGAATTAAAATATTTGGACTAACCATAATCAACATAAGAATTATTAATACCCCTTTCATTACTTGTTCCCGAACAACATACTGAACGAACTAATCTGTACTGTACGGACGTTGTATATCACGTCCCTACCTATTCTTACAGCCACGAAAATCATAGCTAAATTCACCAACACCTTATTTTTATATTTTAAATTAGTATATTTGATGCTAAATTTTGGCGTTGCATAGTGACGAATAATGTTAGATTTTTGATGAACAGGATGTTGGATTAATCAATTGCTAGAATGATTAATATTAGGTTTTTTTTAGTCAAAATCTAAACTAAATTTTGGCAATATCATTTCATAATGTGCAAACCCCAAATTTTTGCTATACCCCAAAAAATTACTTCCGGTGCATCAATGATAGTTGCACCTAACTCAGGAAAAAGTTTTGTGAAATGAGTTAATAATAAGATGCGATCGCCTCCTGTCAGCACTATTTGTCCTTCAGGAAATTCTTCTCGCCAAGCAACAATATAATTTTGCATACCTGCCAATACTGTATATATTACCCCGCTTTGAATGGCTGTTGCTGTTTCTTTTGCCCACCGTGGAGGTAACTCTACTGGTATATCGACCAAAGGTAACATAGCTGTTCCTGCTATCAAAGATGATAATTGCAACCTTAACCCTGGTAAAATAGACCCCCCCACTATTTTTTTTTGGACATCAGCACCAGTAAAAGTAATTGCAGTACCAGCATCTATGACTAGCACAGGCCAACCAAACTTTGTGCCTGCACCCAAAACTGCTAAAGCTCTATCTATTCCCAAGGTAGGATAAAGTCCTTGTAGTGGGAGTTTTTCTAAGGTAATCATATCAGACCAAGGATAAGTTTCCCAAAGTACTGTTTGTTGAGGAACTACTGATGCTATTAATAAAGGCATCTGATGATTTAACTTTATATTCTGAGTTTCTAATGTATTTTTTAGTAGTTTTCTGACTACTATTTCCACATTAATATTTTCCTCAATTTCCCATTTGTGAATCCGGTCTATATCCCAGGTTTTCTGAAGTATTGCACCCACAAAATACCCCCAGTGTAACCGGGTATTTCCAATCATTAAACCGAGCCATTCTTGATTTTCAGACATATATAGTAATTTCATTTGAGTTGCGTAAAAAACATGGTTGCTTTTAGGCAACAGGCAACAGGCAACAGGCAACAGGCAAGAAGGTTTGCCGAACTTTTTACTGTTAGTAAATAACTAGCTCTTGTTTGACATCTCATTTGAAAACGTTATATAAATCTGTTCAAAAATTAATAATTAATAATTACCTCTCCTTTAAAATAAGAGAATTGACTCAAAGGAAAAATTTTCTTTATTATCCCCTTAAAAGGGGAGACTTTAAACCACAATTTTTCGGTAAAAAGTCCACTTTTAATCATAAATTAAAAGCCTCCATCTCCGTGTCTCCGTGTCTCCGCGTCCCCGTGTCTATCGAGCAGGAAGTCCTACGTCTAAACCAGAAGTATATATAGCAACTGCTTGGTCTTGCATATTAAAGACTACTTTGATGCCTGTATCATCAGGATTTTTCCATTCATAAGCACCCTTAATTTGATTTTCTGCTTGTGACTCATCTGATGTAACTTCTTGTTCTCTACCAAGAGTATTATTAACTTGCATTTCCCTTGCTTCTCTAGATTGTACAAAAGCTTCTGAGTCAAATTCAGGGTCTATTTCTCCCTCAGCCCCAAGAATATTTCTTATTTCTCGGTATGTCATTCCTAACTGTAATTTTTCATATTTTTGTCGCGTAATTGAATAAACTGGTTTGGGTTGATTCCAGAAAGGATTACCAAAATTATAAGTATTCATATTTTTAGTCCGAATAGTAACCACTTTCTGATTAGAATCAAAAATTATACTCATGCTTGTACCATCAGGATTCACCCAATTATATGTAACAGTATTAGCATTAGTTAAAGGATTATCTCTTGTTGGTTGTTTTATTCCTTCACTACCAATAATTTCTCTCACTTCATCATAAGTCATCCCCACTTTAATATTTTCAAAATCTGTACTGGTAACTACAGGAGGTTTTCTATTAACTCCGAAGTTAGTCGCGTTCAAATTTTGAGCAGATAATTTAATTAGTTTATTCTCTGAATTAAATATGGCAACTATACCTGTATTATCATTATTTAACCAGCGATACGCTACGCCAAATTCTTCAATTGTCGGACTATTATATTCTGTATAAACCTTACCTTCTCTTCCCAATATTTGCTTAACTTCTTGATAGGTCATACCAATTTTTAAATTGTTATAATCAGTTCTGGTAATTCGATTAGCTAGAGCAGGTTGAAATTGTATATTAAAAATAGAGAGAAAACCACTAAAAAATGTCGCCAAGAAAAACTTTTTCATCGTAATTGTCTTAAATTTTGCTATATTTTAATGTAAGTATTGAGCGGTCAACTATCAGCTATCAGCTATAAGTTATTAATATCATGTCCGGATAATCAATGAGAAAAAAAAACTTTCTTCCTTCTATCCTTTTCTTCCCTTCTGCCCTCTGCCTTCTGCCTTCTGCCTTCCTTCATTTTAATGATGATTTTTCAGGATATAAAATTGCTCAGAATTAATCTTACTAGACTCATATAAAGTTTGAGCAATTTCTGTCAAAGTCAATACTGAATAACTCCTATATCCATTTTCTTGTAACTTATCTTTTACTCCCCGTTCATGGTCAATAAAAACAACAATATCTTCTACTTGCAATCCCACTGATTTAAGTTTATCTACTCCCTTCATGACACTATTACCGCTAATCATAATATCATCCACAACAACAATTTTTTCCCCTGGTTGAAAATGTCCCTCAATTAATCGACCAGTGCCATAAGCTTTCACCTCTTTGCGAGGAAATATCATCGGACGTTCTAGACGTAAAGCTAAACCTGTAGCAGTGGGCAATGAACCATAAGGAATACCTGCAATTCTATCAAATTCTAATTCTTTGAGAATCTCTGCATAAGCAGTAACTATTTTATGGAATATTTGAGGAATAGAAATGATTTTTCGTAAGTCTATATAATAAGGAAAAGTCACCCCCGATGCTTGTACATGGTCGCCAAAAATAATACATCCAATATCGTAAAGTTGTAAGATTAAATCCCGGTGTGGTTCATGCTTTAAAAAACAAACATCTGGCAACCACAATTCACAGGTCGGACTACCTTCAACCACCTGTAGACGTTGTTCATTAATCTTATCTCTTAAGGATTCAATTTCTTGATTAGGATTTGCTGTACCAAATAATTTTGGTGGGATTGGTAATAATAATCCTTCACCATTAATATTCAAACCAGCAGCTAAAAGTTGAGTTAAGTCTTCTTGATTATCAATATCATTTTCTTCTGCTATATCTCCCTGAATTAGTATTAGTCTTTCTGGAGCAGCTTGCCTAATTTTTGCTAGCATATCTGGCATTATTCCTACCTCCAAACCTAGCTGTTCAATAGTTGCCCAACTTTGAACTTCTTCTACTAATTTCAAATAAAGAGGTTGTTCTTGATTAGGATATTCTTGTAATACTGCTGCTGAAGGATTTGCAGTGGCACAAAGTAGAAAAACCGCTTTACCTGGATACAGTAAAAAAGGTGCAACTAAGTCAAGACCTGTGTAGGGTGAAATTGTACAAGCATCTACTTGCCAATCTGCAAATATAGTCTGAGCAAATACCGTGCTTGTGTTTAAGTCGCCGTGTTTAGCATCTAAGATAATTGGAATTTCTAGAGGAATAGTTTTTAAGGTTTGCTGAAGTAGTTCTAAACCTGGTATACCAAAAGATTGATAATAGCCTAGAGAAAGTTTATAAGCACATACATATTTTTCAGTTTCAGTTATTAAAAAATGGAGCCACTCCCACCAATCTTGAATTAATTCTTGATTGTCTTTCTCTGGAGGGTTGGTAAATAAAGATTTTTTAGGAATATTTTGATGAGCAGCTTCTTCGGGTAAACTTTCTGGATCGGGGTCTAATTCCAGATAAAGTAAACTTTGATTGCGTTCTATACTGGTTAGTAGTTTATCAAAAAAGTTCATAATAGTTTCTCCTTATGCTAAACTTATGATTACATAGCATTTTTGAGATGTAATTCCTACTTTCTAGAAAGAGAACTAGGTAACTATGGCGTACCGTAAATTATTTATAGTCGGTTGTCCCCGTTCTGGTACAACTTGGTTGACGAGAATGATTGGTAATCACTCTGATGTTCTAGCAGTTCCAAATGAAAGTCATGCCTATTCTATAACTTACAACAATTTTACCTATTTAAAAAATCAGGAGTTGAAAAAAAGATTTAGATCGGCAAAGTGGATCTGGAAATCTTATGGTTTGAAACCTTTGTTGTTCGGTATTGAATCAGAAGATTTATGGCAAGGAATTTTAAAGCAATATAAGATTTTTCAAAAGAGCAAAGAGAAACTTGGGCTTCATAATTTAGTAAGTTATACAGAGCTAGAAGAATTAATAGCAAGAGCTAGTTCTGGTTCAGAAGATGACTTAACAAAACTCAGAAATTTAAACCAATTAATATTCGATCGCTTTTTTGAAAAAAATGGAGGAACTGAAAAGCAAATTTTCCTAGAAAAAACACCACAACACCTACGCTATCTTGATGTAATTTTACGCCAGTTTCCAGAAGCGAAGGGTATAGAAATTATTCGAGATGGGCGAGATGTTTCTGTTTCTTATCAGGCAAGAGCAAAAACTCAACGTTGGGCGAAACAAAGTACAAGAAGTGTGGCTAAAATATGGAAAAAAGCTATTGAGACAGGAGAAAGAGTGAAAGCAGATTCAGAAATAGGCGATCGCATATACTCAGTTCGTTATGAAAATCTCCACACTCATCCCCAGGAAGAACTAAGCAAAATCTTTGATTTTATTGGTTTAGACTACAATCAAACATTAATTGATAGTATTATTGATGCAACAGATATTAGTAAAGTAAAAAACAAAGGAGAAGGTAAACATATTCGCAAGGGTTCTATTGGAGAATGGCAGACTCGACTTTCAGCAGAAGACGTTGCCCTGTGGGAAGAATTTGCAGGAGATACTCTCGCTGGTTTGGGGTATAAAACTTAGGCTAAACTTAATGATTAAATAGTATTATTTAAAAGGGTGTTTGTAGCTCGAGCAGAGTAATTATAGACATTAAGACCAATTAAAAGGTTTAATAATCAAGAGTTCAATTGTGTAGGTTAAGTTTAATGACACTTCCCAACTTTATCCTTCTAGGTGCTGCAAAATCAGGGACTAGCTCTCTATGGAATTATCTGAAGCAGCATCCCCAGGTGTTTATGTCCAATCCTAAAGAACCTAATTTTTTTGTGTTTGAAGGAGCAAAATTACCTCCCTATTCAGGGCCAGAATCTCCTGAAGTTTTGCTGAAACGTTTGTACCAAAATACAATTACAGATTGGGAAAGCTATCAAACTCTATTTGATCAAGTTTCTAATGAGATGGCGATCGGAGAAGCATCTGTACGCTATCTCTATTTTCCTAAAGCACCAGAAAATATCAAAAAGTATATTCCTGATGTTAAAATGATAGTTATGTTGCGTCATCCTGTAGATCGTCTTTATTCACATTATGTGATGAATATTCGACATTTATTGGAACCTTTATCTTTAGAAGAAGCTCTTGAACGAGAAGCAGAAAGAATAAGTAATAACTGGGGTTGGGATTGGCACTATACCAAAGTAGGAATGTATTCGCAACAGATTAAACGATACTTAAATTATTTTGAACCCGAGCAACTCAAAATTCTTTTTTATGATGATTTTCGCCAAAACCCCCTAGAAGTTATCAAAGAAGTCTATCAATATCTAGGGGTAGATGATTCTTTTGTCCCTAATATTGAACGGCAAAAGAATCAAGGATATTTGCCAAAAAATAAGTTAATTCATCAATTTTTATCTACATCTAATCCACTGAAGTCTTTTTTAAAGAAAGTATTACCTAACTCTGTGTATCAGAAACTGATTAAAACTTTGAAGAAATGGAATAGTGGGGCAATTCCATCTTTACCTCTTACCTTAAGAAAGTCTCTCAATGAGGTTTTTCGAGAAGATATTACTGAACTTCAAGAAATAGTCAACAGAGAGCTATTCTGGTTAGACACATAATCTAATAGCTGATTTGTAAACAGTATATCAAGAAAGTGTGGAAATGGTAAAATGATCGTTACCCCTAAATAATTTCAATTATCATGGAATTTTATCTGTGTAGCTATCACAGAGCTTCTTAAGCATGGGAAAACCAGTAAAGGCACTCAAGATTCTACTGTCACAAATTCATAGCCTAATTCAGCAACCTCCTAATTATTTACAGCACATTCCAGGTTTATGAGGTACAGTGGCACTAGCTTTTTAAATAGTTTTTGAAGTATGGAATTAAGTTTTCATTCTTGTTGAGCAAATCTACTAGAATCGCTGTACCACACTTACATGGAATAGGGTGTATATCAAGTCTAGATATCAAGTTCTAGTTCAGAGATTTCTCTTTCAACTGTTCGTAAATAAGATTTACTTCTTCTAAGAGCGAACTAGATACCATACTGGTATCAATATCCTTGGGTCGTGGATGGTGTATACTAGTTGCTGATGCCATTAATGTTTCTGGATGAGAACTATCTACGACCTCCGCTAATATCCTCAACCCATGTTCAGGATTTTCACAGAAAGCATCGTAGTTAAGAAAATTCAGAAAATTACTTCTCTGTGCTAAAAGATGTCTGTAACTAGCAACCCAATACTCTAACCAAAAAGCAAGAGAATCAGCCTCTTTCGACTCCCTTTTGTCAAACCAACTATCGAAGTCAACAGGACAGAGATTTTTTCCAAAATCATAGTGACCAATTGCTCGCATATAGTCTGAGGCAAAGCTATCTTCTTGATGAATACGAAGAAAGTTACGATGCTGCTTTAATAACGAGGCAGTATGATTGAATGGATCTCTGAAAGGAATTATCATAATTGAATCAGGAAATAGTTGATTCAGCAGCTTTGTTCGGGCAATATTGAGGTTATTTTTTGAAACATAACGCACCCCCTCTGCATCTACTTGCTTGCGCAGCATGATAATCTTACGCATATGACTGCGGAAAAAATCCTCAAATTCTCGATCTGTTTCATTCTCCCAAGGAATAATACGATCTTTGTGATAATGTCGCTTCCAGAATGTTTTCCATACTACTTCTTCTAATGCTTCTGGACTATCTGGGGTGACTTGCATCCCATCACCATGTGCCCTTTCTTGGGACTCAATATTCTTCTGAAAAGATTTTGAGAAACGATCCCATAGGCAAGGAATTAATACAAATGGCATATCCCGATAACAATGAGTCGCAAACTCTGGCGTACTATCAAAACATTCAAGCAATAAAGTTGTTCCTGCTCGCGGAAGTGCAGTGATAAAAACTGGTCGCTCAATGCGACAAGAGGATAGTTCTTTGGCAAACATGGAATCTTCCATATCTGCCAATGCTATCTGAGCAGTAGAAGTATTAAATGCCAGATAGTACAATGCTCGATCAAGTCCAGAAAAATTACTAGCTTGAACCTGACTTGATGCTTCACCATTAGATTGTTGCCAAGTTTTTTGGGTCTGAGAAGGTTTAACAAACAACACTACTACAGCTAGGATAGTGCTGAGAATCAAAAAGACTGGCGAAAGAAGGGTTTTAAATACAGCATCTAGAGATAGCCAACCCAACTTTTCAGCTAACCATAGTAGTCCAAGAGGTAGGATAACAGATACTATTCCACCAAAAGCAAGAATAAAAAATAATCCAAACAAATCTTTAGCATTTTTTTGTAGTAAGGATTCTTTTTCCTCTTCACTGAGCTGAGAAGAACGAATTATATCCAAAGAACGACCCCCCATGGCAGTTGTCTTTTTACTCTTTTCAACTAGCTGGAAACTTTGGACTAATATGAGGAAACCAACAACAAATAAAGTAGCACCTATCCAGTGGCTCATTGTGCCTCCTCTTTTTGACGATCATTTTCTTCTTCTTTAGATTGCTTACGTTTCCGTAGAAGTCGCTTAATGGGATACCACAAAAAGCCAAACAAAGCTGCAATAATACCTGCAACAAGGGCAAAAAAAGCACCAATGGCGGCGAGACCAGCTCCTGGTCCCACATAGGCCATGGCAGGGTGGGAGATCGTGAGAACAAGAAATAGGGAGGCCAGAAATAACTCTACAAATGTCAATACCTGTTTCATTTTTTTTATATCCAAATTGAGTTCGGGTTTCTACTTGTTAAAAACTACTTGAAATGATTTTAGCTTATTTGTCCTTGCGAAAAATTTGTTCATATTTGAGGGGCAGGCGCTGCACTTCCGAAACTATTCCTACCATTCCTTCATTAACATAGTTATAATATTGCCAGACAATTTCTCCTTCACGGTTGACCTCAAATGCTCTACCATTTACACAGTCTGTAATCAGAACATTCCCGTTGGGTAGCCACTGGTTTTTGCCACAGACTTCTGTAAAAAAAGGCGTATCTTTAGTACCTTCAAAAAAGACCTCCACTTCATTTTCTGGAGCTGATATAAGCAAGATACGACTTTGAGGATTTGCTGATTTTGGCGCACTGTTATTGTTATCAAAGACTGAAAAAGTGTTACCATCAATAAAATCAGGATCGTGTTGTCTGACAAACAAACCTGTGCTAACAAACTTAATCTTTTCAGTTTCTTTATTGAAAACAAAGACCGTATTTATATTTCTTGGAGAGACCATAATATCCCCACGCTTAAAGAAACCTTCCTCAAGATCGGACGGAAATGGCTTGACATCATTGGCATGGAGTACATCAGCATCACCTCCTACTATTGTTTCCCAGTTCTTGAGGGTTCCTAGGTTAAGCAGTCCTAAATAACCGTTTTGGCGCAGGATTTCTGGAATTGACCACTCATTTAAGATTTTACCATCTGGGGATACTTCTATAATTGTATATTCCCAAATAGGAGGTTTACGATTCGGAAAACGAGAAATCGCTTCAACGTCATCTTTTTCATGAAACTTTTGCCCTGAAACCCAAAGATTTCCGTCATCATGTAAGTGAACGGAGTGATGAGTTGAGTAAGGTAGCGACCATACTACATCTCCATTTACATCTAAACGAACTAGACCAAGTTCGGAAAAGTTGAACACAATGTCTCCATTTTCCATCATGACTATTCCATGAATTGTCGTGCCTGGTCTGGATTTAGGAATCTTTCGTTCGGGAAGGTATTCAAGATTAGGCAGGATTCTTTTCCAGTCAGCATCCCATTCATGGAGTATATTGCCATCCATGTCAAGGATCTGTATTAATAGTTTGGTGTTTTTGTCTGAAAAACCGGTGAGTAAATTTAAACCTGGGTAAGCCTTGTTGGTATTAAGAATTGCTTGTGGGTATGGACTATCCAAACGCTTTAAATACCAAGGTAGCTCAATTTTGGTATCTTCACGAAATTGTTTGAGACCTTTTTCCGCAACAGAAGTTACTTTATTAATGACTTTATAGGGGAAAACCCTATATTTACCAACAGCTACTCCATAGGCAAACACAAGAAAGATCAGGGAAATACAGAACATAATTAGTCCAAATCTGTCTTGCTCTTGAGAGTCTTGTTCTTTTTCTCTAAGTTGAAGGTTATTTTTCATCATTTTTTTATATAGTTCCAAAAGTTCTCGATCTGAATTTATTAAATTAGCAAATATGAAGTGAAAAATAAAATAGGGATAAACTTTAAAATTTTTCCTGACAATCCATGAAGACCAAAATCTAGTTGTTTTATATTTCCTATTAAAAAATAACTGCAAAAACTTAAGTCTTTTTTTCGCTATTAGACTTGTCGCTTTATAATTTTAAAAAATCCCAAAAGCCTTGTTATGTAAGGATTGTAGCTATGAGATATCAAAAATACTTAGAATTATTGCTCTGTCTAGGTTAGAGTTATTTTTTCTCTTTATTTAGCGACAACTCTATTGTTGTACCACTATGGTAAAACTCATGATCACGATAAAAAGAAGTTAACTTTTGATTAATTTTTACAATGATAGGATTAGACTTTTCTACAGCGAAAAACCAATTAAAAATCCATCCGTATCCTCTTATTTTGTAAATAAAGGCAAAAAAGCCAGCTTGAGTATAGTCTCCTAACCATTTGTCTAGCGGGACTCGGCAGAGGCTAGTTGCGTCAGCCCAAACCCCTCCATATTTTGAGAGTAATTCAAGTCTGACTAGGTCAGATTGTTTAGTTTTAGGGAATTGGCATAATTTTTCTTCCGGTACAGAAAAAGTGATATAGTCTTTTAAATTGTTTTCCTCTAGAAAAATAACCTCCCACTCAGGGTTATACTGTTTCCAAGATTCATAACACTTTCTAATGGGACTTACACAAAATAGTAGCGGAAAATAGGCTCAAATATGGACAGGTAGAGGTTTTTACGTCAAAAAGGTATAAATTCTTTATTACCAAGGGTTTTAGCCATTTTTAGGGCATTGACGTAATTCCCTTGTTTAGGCTGACTTTCAAGCCGTTTTTCTGCCAGAAAATGCCTAAGTACCACTAACAAGCAATGGTGCTTGTGAAAACCCCTGATACCATAAAAACCAGATTTTTTTCGGTATAGTCCTTCTTTCTCTCCAATCAGGCTAGTTTGTGCAAATAATCACCATCACTTGCAAATAAAATTACTTGATTTTCAGTAAGTTCAATACTTGTGCTTGACTAGACTATAAAAACATTCTTATCTCAATTTTATAAATAAAATAGTAAAATAGCAAGGGTTTATTCATAACTTCACTGAATCTTTAAAAAACACGCATAAATCCTGCTCAACTTTACATAATTTTCATAAAAAATCTCTTTAATACCATAAATATTTCCTCAAGGTCAACTATTTATGTGTAACTTTACTGAATCTTTAATTTATCAGGAGTTATATCAAATCCGGTTAAACAGTTATAGATTGCTTAAGTCTTTAGGAATCAGGAGTCAGGAGTCAGGAGCCAGGAGGAGAAAGAATCACAAAGATTAAGTAATTATGACGATTGGAGATTTTTTTTATGTCCAATCAAACGGATTTGATATTACGCATTTTTCTGATCGAAACACTATATATAACGTAGTGTTATAATTATAATCTACTATATCTAGTATATTTGCGTAATTCCTGTTTGATAATTACATAGGCATTTTGTTAATCTAAGTACAGGACAAAAATTGAAGAGCGTGGCCAAAATCAGAATAAAAGCTACTGAACCAGTCATTGAGTCTTCTTGAGATTCTCTTGATAAATCAGCTCTTAAGCTTTCTCAATAACTAACAATTGATCTGGGTTAGGATTTTGAATTTCCTGATTTTGACCATCAGGCCAAATAACTTGAATCGAATCAATTTTATCTTGTTTTCCTAAACCAAAGTAAAGACGATAATGACCTTGCGATCGCCACGATCCTTCTGACTGTCCAACTTCTTGAAATTGTGTTCCATTTGCTGTAATCACTTTAACTTTAGCACCGATAGCAACTGAATTTCCTGGTGCGCCCTTTAATTCTATTTCTAACCAATGGTTATCATTTCCTGGATTACGATACAGCAAAACCCTAGACTTACTATATTTAGCTAATTCCGTAATATCCTTGTCTTTTCTTTGTCGCTTTTCCCAATCAGGCATTTTTGTTGATTTACCCATTAATAAATCGCGATCACCGTCATTGTCTACATCAAACCAAGTACAGTAAGCATATCCCCCAAATGTTTTTGGTGAACTAACCTCTAGTAAGTTGATTTTTTTAAATCTGCGATCTGGTTGTTGGCGGTAAATTCCGTAGCGTAAGGTATGTAAGTCTATCAACCCATCATTATCATAATCAACCCAGTTAGCTGCAAATGCTTTCTTTGGTAGTCCAACTGATTCTGGATCTGTAGCTTGATATTTACCATCCACATTGGTAAATAATATACTTTCTCTTCTGGAAGCTGAGAATAGGTCTAAATCTCCATCTCCATCATAATCAGCGATCGCCAATTGATTTACTAAACCCTTCTGTTCCCCTAAATTTTCTGCAACAAAATTTCCTGATTCATTTCTGTAGAGCCAAAAAGTTGTTTCATCAGCCCAAAATAAATCCATATCCAGATCGTTATCTATATCTAACCAAGTAAACCAACCCATATCTTTGAACCCTAAATTTTTTTCATCAGCAACATTAATAAAACGACCTTCAGGGGTTTGGCGATAGAGTTGATTAGGATATCTAGAATTAGGTGGCAACTTCCGTCCACACATAGTATAAAGGTCTAAAAGATTATCGCGGTCAAAATCAACCCAAGCCACTTGTCGTGCAGCACATCCCGCTTTGGCTAAACCTACTTTCTCTCCAATATCTTCAAAACCAGAACTTTGTTGCAACATTAATTCATCTTTAGCATTAGGAGATAGTTCCGACATTTTGCCTTGCATTCCTCCTCGAACAATAGCTATATCAATATTTCCATCATTGTTATAATCATTCCAAGCCATACCATGTCGATCCATGTGAGGTAAAGCATTAATAGGTGGTAGAGCAAAATCAATAGAAGTAGCAGGTTGAAAACGAGAACCCAGGTAAATATTTTTGATATCTGCTCTGGGATTTAACCTAAATAGGGGTGGAAAAAAAGGATAAAATGCTGGAAACTTGATAGATAATCTGCCATTTCCTTTAACATTAAATCTTACTACCTGAACCTTATCAATTCCTGCTGATAGAGCATTTGTTTTTCTAATGTTTGTTGATATTTGGTCTGATTCGGTAGAGGTTGCTAAGAGAGGGACAATTACCAAACCTTCTAAATTCTCTGGATTAGTCAGACCTTGGGCAGCTATTATTAATTCATAATTATGCCAATAAATATACAATCCTGGTTCTGTCTTATTTGCCAAAGGATCAGGAACTGGTGTGTCTGTAGCTTCATAGTTTTGGGGCAAACCTAACTCCGAAAGCCCATCTTTGAA
Source organism: Okeania sp. SIO2C2 (assembly GCF_010692625.1). Lineage (NCBI taxonomy): Bacteria > Bacillati > Cyanobacteriota > Cyanophyceae > Oscillatoriales > Microcoleaceae > Okeania > Okeania sp. SIO2C2. The sequence continues at coordinate 7,797 of NZ_JAAHGM010000008.1, read as the reverse complement.
ATCTTCTCCTTGTTGATTAATTAAGAATATTTGAGGACCATTGTGATTCGTAGAAAATATATCTAAAAAGGTATCTTGATTAAAATCAGCTACACCTAAATCAAATAGTGAGTAAGCGGGACTGATTTCTTCCTGTATGAAACCAGAATTAGCATTTAATGGATATTTATCTTTATCCTGTGGCCTCAATAAAACCACCAATAAGGAAATCAATATAATTCCCACAAATATGAAAATATTACGTTTCATGTTCATAACTTTCAATTAGTCTTGTTCAAGATATATACTTTATTAATAGAAAAAATGGTAAAACCAGCCATTAAAATCAAAATTTATCCCTTTTAATACATTAGTTTATTGCCCCCAATAACTGACTGAATTTTTACATACTCAATTTATTGAGATTTTGTTTCGGCTAAATGTCTTCAAGGCAACTAATTGAGATTTTTATTATTGGCTAGTGTATGTTGAATATATCTTCTGTGTTCATAAATATTTTCACCATTTAGACCTAAATTATAAACTGGCGATCGAGATTATAGGGATAGATACTTGGAGTTTAAGAGCTGATTTTTCTAATACTTAATGCCAAGAATTGACGAATAAAAATTTATCCAGGGGGGATAATTATCTTGAGAGATATCTCCTAGGAGACTTTTGACGATTTGAGAAAAGTTTGATATCTTTAAATATGTAATATTTTAATTGTTTTAACGGTTTCTAGTTTATCATATTTGTTTGGATATTTTTTTCTAGATTTTTCCTAAAATTCAATCTGACAATTCTCATATATTATCCATACTATACTATTCTAATTTAATAACCTTAATTTACCATGACTAAAACACCCCGTCGCTATCATATTACCACTTTCGGCTGTCAAATGAACAAAGCCGACTCCGAACGCATGGCAGGTATCCTAGATAATATGGGCCTCATCTCGTCAGAAGACCCCAACGATGCCAACATCATTCTATACAATACCTGCACCATTCGTGACAATGCCGAACATAAAGTCTACTCTTATCTAGGTAGACAAGCAAAACGCAAACACAAACAACCAGACCTGACTCTCATTGTTGCTGGATGTGTTGCTCAACAAGAAGGGGAAGCACTCCTGCGACGAGTACCCGAACTAGACTTAGTTATGGGACCTCAACACGCTAACCGCTTGCAAGACTTATTGGAACAAGTATTCAATGGCAACCAAGTAGTTGCTACTGAACCTATTCACATTGTGGAAGATATCACTAAACCCAGACGGGATAGCAAAGTCACTGCTTGGGTAAATATAATTTATGGTTGCAACGAACACTGTACCTATTGTGTTGTTCCCAGTGTACGGGGTGCAGAGCAGTCTCGCTATCCTGAAGCTATTCGGGCTGAAATGGAAGAGTTAGGGCGACAAGGTTATCCAGAAATAACATTGTTAGGGCAAAATATTGATGCTTATGGACGCGACTTACCGGGAGTGACAGCAGAAGGACGCAATAAACACACATTCACAGATTTACTTTACTATGTGCATGATGTACCAGGTGTTGAACGTATTCGCTTTGCCACAAGTCACCCCCGCTATTTCACAGAACGTTTAATTAGAGCGTGTGCTGAATTGCCCAAGGTTTGCGAACATTTTCATATTCCCTTTCAGTCAGGAGATAATGAATTATTGAAGGCGATGGCAAGAGGTTACACCCATGAGAAATATCGCCGGATTATTGATAAAATTCGCGAACTGATGCCAGATGCTTCTATTAGTGCTGACGCAATAGTAGGTTTTCCTGGAGAAACGGAAGCACAGTTTGAGAATACGCTAAAGTTGGTTGAGGATATTGGGTTCGATCTGTTGAATACTGCTGCTTATTCTCCTAGACCAGGTACTCCAGCAGCTTTGTGGGGAAATCAAGTGAGTGAAGAAGTGAAAGCGGATAGACTACAACGGTTGAATCATTTGGTGGGTGTGAAAGCTGCAGAGCGATCGCTTCGTTATATGGGTCGTACTGAAGAAATTTTGGTTGAAGATACTAACCAAAAAAATGCGGCTCAAGTTATGGGTCGTACCCGTGGCAACCGTCTGACATTTTTTGAGGGGGATATTAATCAGTTGAAGGGTAAGTTAGTACAGGTGAAAATTACTGAAGTACGTCCTTTTAGTTTGACAGGAGAAGTCAAGCAGTTAGTGATGGTTTAACAGTTGTCAGGATGGGTTTAGTGAATAGGTAAACAGTTACAGCATATTTCGGACAAATGATGTACAAGTTTTAATAGTAAAACTCTTGTGGTGCAGGCATCTTGCCCGCTAAATATGTACCCGCTAAATATGTACCTCACAAAATCGGGAACTGCTGTATCATATCAAATCCGGTTGAATACTTATAGATGACTGTTGTGAGGAGTCAGGAGTCAGGAGGACCGATTCAGGAGGGAAGAAAGGAGGAAAAGAGGAAATAAAGGAGAATAGTATTGATAATTTCAGTATTTACTTGGTACTGTCGGTACTCTCAGTCCTTAAATTTTATTTATAACTGACCCGTCCGAACATGGTATCAGTTATTATAATGAGATATCCCAAAGGAAAGAAGACCGGAGTCTACAGACCTGCCATCAAGGCAAACTACGCGCTTTCCCACCAGAAGTGTCGGGGTCTGAAACGAAACTGTTAAAAATATTAACTGATGACTGATAAGTTGCACCCAGATAACTTGCTAAATTTTTAGAGACAGAAATATTCTATTTAATTCAGTAATTTACCCTTTGATTAAGAGTAATATTTAACTAAATAATGAAATTTTATGAACTACAAACAATGCCATAATAACTCAGAGGTAATTGTGAAAATATCTCTTCTTTGATCAAGGAATTGGTAAATTTACTGTCCTCTGTAAGTTACTTGTTCTTTCCTAACAACCATTCCGTTTATAGCCATACTAAAATGACTATTGTCTATCATAAAAGTTTTACTTCCATCAATAGCTAAATATCCTTGTTCAGCAGTAACAGGTAATTCTAAAAGTTTATTAGGATTTGATTTAGCACCAGCTACTAAAGTTAATTGACCATTACCACTACGACAAATATTAGCAAAATAATTTTTAGATTCAAAGTATTTTACTTCAGACCAATTTTCTCCTTTTTTTTGGCAAATACGCCACTCTTCACGGGATGCTTGAGCAAGTAATATAGATTTGTTGTCAATTTTTTCTGGGTTAGAAGCTAAAACTTTAGATGAAGAAGTTAATAAAGCAAATGTACCAAGTGTAAATAGTCCTAATTGAAAAAATTTTGATTGATTTTAAGTAAATTCACGGCAAGTTCCTTGAAATATAAATTAGTATTGAAAATTTATAGCTTCATCACAATGAATTATTACTTTCATTGCTGTTTAACTTTATTAACACTATTGTTAACTAAAAATCAGCAAAAATCAACCTAGAAAATACTGAATTTTTCCGAACAATTGTTTGAGAAGAAATTATCGCAAAAGTAGCTCCTTGAAGAAGGAGACAGGAGACAGGAGACAGGAAACAGGAGGAAAATTACATGGGGATTCGCTCCCCCAAGTAATTTTGAACACCCCCGTTGACGGTGGGGTATTAAACCCACAAAGAAAATGATAAAATCACTTATATTTTAATGTTTAAGGAATATAAGCCTTCAAAGTATAGATGTTACAGCAGATCCCAAGTATATGAAGTACAAATATTAATGATAAAACTTTTGTAGTGCGGACATCTTGCCCGCCACAGCTATACCTCACTGAGATGAAATCCGTTGTATCAAGTCAGTATCCCCTATAAATTACGTAATTTTGCTAAAGTTAAGCTGTATTGTAGAAAAATTCCTCAAGACAATAATGGAGATCAAAGGTGCAAATTACTAAACGTAACATCGAGTTAAAAGTTGATGATAGTTTAATGCGTGTATATGTAGCAACTCCTAAACCGGAAGGAGTTTATCCAGGTATTGTATTCTACAGTGATATTTATCAATTGGGAAGTCCGATAATTCGTCTAGCTAATTATTTAGCTGGTTATGGTTATGTAGTAGCTGCCCCAGAAATTTTTCATCGTACTGAACCAGTGGGTTTCGTCATTGAGCCAGATGACCTGGGGCGAATGCGGGGTAATGACAATGCACGTCGAACTAAAATAGCTGAATATGATGCGGATACCAGAGCTGCGATCGAATTTCTTAAAGCAGAAAGTTCAGTTGCTGAGGATAAAATAGGTGCTATGGGTTTTTGTATTGGTGGGCATTTAGCATTTCGGGCGGCTTTTGAGAAAGAGATGAAAGCCACAGTTTGTTGTTACCCGACTGGTGTTCCCAGTGGCAAATTAGGTAAGGGAGTTGCTGATACAATTAAACGAGTGAATGAAATTCAAGGTGAGATGCTTATAGTATTCGGTACTCAAGACCGTCATACACCAGAAGGCGATCGCCAAACCGTAGCTCAAGCTTTGGAACAAGCGAGTATAGCTCATCAAATTTTCTTATATGAAGCGGAACATACTTTTATGCGTGATGACGGTTATCGTTATGACTCCGCTGCAACTACTTCAGCTTGGTCTCAAATAATACCTTTCTTTAATCGTGTGTTTGACTATTAGACATCTCCACCAAATGAGGGAGTAGGCAGTAGGCAGTAGGCATTAGGGGTAAAGAATTGATAATTTCTTTGGGATATAGATATTGATTTTTTATTATTAGAGATGTCTATCTAAAATGGAGCTTTGAGGACTCCCGGTATAATCTTCGATTTACCGGGAGATGAATCGCGACCAAAATAAAAACAGATACTGACCTTGATTTGCAAGAGTCTAACTTAACACCACTCTCAGATAGAATTATGTTATAATTGCGAGATCAACCTATGTGGCAGTTGCAAAAGTAATTTCTCATCGAGGTGTGACTGCGGTCGGCCAGATCGTGGTTCAACAAATTGACTGTGTAGGCGTACTGTCGGGGACTGGCAATAGTCTAGATAAGTGCCACTCAAGCAGTAACCCTAAATCGTGAGGTTTGGGAATCTCCCGTTAATCTATTTGATTTAACGGGAGAGGATGTCAATAATAGAAAGAAAACATTATTTTAGTTAATTAATCATAATTGGCGTTGCTCAATCAAGCTATAAAACCTAAATTTGGCAAATTCTAAAATCTTTTTCAGTTAATAGTAAAGAAAAATCATAGCCACCCATCAGCAACGCCCATAATTCAGTATAGCTTGGGTAGAACACAGTGAAAATAAAGTTCACTTCTGCTCTATAAAACTGACACAAAGCGTCACATAACATGACAAATTGATGTTTACTTCCTGCTTCTTGTGAGGCCGTCGGCGGTTACTCATCCACAGGCATTAACGGTCAAGCCAACCGCATCTGTACAGTCTATACCTACATTTAAGTCTTTGTCAATCAACATCAGAAAAAATCCTCAAACCCTAACTGCGCCGTTCCTAGCAGGGAGCGGGATTTCTTCTGAGGTCTATGTCTATATAGATAGACTGCCAGAAATGTTTAAGTCGCGATTAGTGCAGAAGATACAAAGCGTCACCATCGTTACTACTTGCCTGTGAGAACTAGCGTATTATATCGCGCTCCGTATCGCAAATTGTTAACTAAGTCGAAACTCTTTATGCAGATACCTTATCTGGAAAATATTTCTTGAGTTTTTGCAACTTTGGAGGAATGGAAAATACACAATAAGGTTGATTAGGATTCTTGTTAAAATAGTTTTGATGGTATTCCTCAGCTCTATAATATTCCTTCAAATCAACCACTTCAGTAACGATCGGACTATTAAACGTGCCATTATTATCCAAAGTCGAAATAACTTCTTGAGCAATATCTTTTTGTTCTTGGGAGTGACACATAATAATTGAACGATACTGAGTACCAACATCATTCCCCTGTCTGTTAAGTGTTGTGGGGTCGTGAGTCACAAAAAATATTTCTAATATTTCACGCAGTGATATTTTCTCAGAGTCAAAAGTGACTTTTACTACCTCAGCATGGCCTGTTTTTCCAGAACATATAGATCTATAGTCAGGATTCTTAGTATTTCCTCCAGCATAACCAGATTCTGCTTCTTTAACCCCTGCTACAGAAAGAAAGACAGATTCTACACACCAGAAACATCCGCCACCCAATACAATTGTATCCAACATTAATTTTTGCCTCCAAATTTTGGCTCTAATTTCCATTAAGTATTCATTGTAAACTGATTAGGGAATAGTAATTTTGAGTTCAAATCAGTTAATTCAGATTTTAATTTTTTACTCAAAAAAAACCTTGCAGGTTTCTAATACCTACAAGGTTTTTTTTTTATTTGTTTATGAGAATTGACCGATAAAATTCAACTGTCAAGTCTCAAGAAAATCAATTTCCAACTTGAACGAATAGGGATCGTTCTTGTCTTTCTTCCTCTCCATCAAAAGCCATTAGCTCTCCTGCTCCTGCTCCTGCTTGTTCTTGTAGAGCTTGATTTGCTCCTAGTGCTTGTGCTTGCAATTGTTGGAGCAATAGTACATTGTTATCCGTAATATTTTCGAGGTCTACAGAACCTCCAGTATTAGTTAAAACATCTCCTCCAAAAACTGTGTTAGCAGGGACTATGTTGCCATCAGGAAAACCAACTAACAGTACAGGATTATCTTGTGCAGGAACAGTAGCTACATTTGTAGGTCTGCCAACTGGACTAACACCTATGAGGTTAGGTAAAGCAAAGTTGCTTACTCCGTCACCACCATATAAAGTTCCTAATACTCGGAATAGAGATTCGTTTCCAGCGATCGGTAATAACTGACCCTCAAGAGATAAGAATCCTGGAGGAGCTGCAGTACCAGCAAACAAAACTACTTCTCCAGGGAAGAATCCTGGAGGAGCATCTTCTGTTGCAATTATATAAGCCAGTGGTGGACCTACTAGAGCGGATAGACCAGGAGCACCAGCAGGACCTACAGGACCTACAGGACCTACAGGACCTACGGGACCTACGGGACCAGGAGCACCAGCGGGACCTACAGCACCAGCAGGACCTACAGCACCAGGGGGACCAGCAGGACCTACAGGACCAGGAACACCAGCAGGACCTACAGGACCTATGGGACCAGAAACACCAGCAGGACCAGGAGCACCATCTGCTCCAGCAGGACCTACAGGACCTACGGGACCTACGGGACCTACGGGACCAGGAACACCAGCAGGACCTACAGGACCTATGGGACCAGGAACACCAGCAGGACCAGGAGCACCATCTGCTCCAGCAGGACCTACAGGACCTACAGGACCAGCAGGACCAGGAACACCAGCAGGACCTACAGGACCTACGGGACCAGCAGGACCAGGAACACCAGCAGGACCAGGAGCACCATCTGCTCCAGCAGGACCTACAGGACCTACAGGACCAGCAGGACCAGGAACACCAGCAGGACCAGGAGCACCATCTGCTCCAGCAGGACCTACAGGACCTACAGGACCTACAGGACCAGCAGGACCAGGAACACCAGCAGGACCAGGAGCACCATCTGCTCCAGCAGGACCTACAGGACCTACAGGACCAGCAGGACCAGGAACACCAGCAGGACCTACAGGACCTACGGGACCTACGGGACCTACGGGACCAGGAACACCAGCAGGACCAGGAGCACCATCTGCTCCAGCAGGACCTACAGGACCTACAGGACCAGCAGGACCAGGAACACCAGCAGGACCTACAGGACCTACGGGACCTACGGGACCAGGAACACCAGCAGGACCAGGAGCACCATCTGCTCCAGCAGGACCTACAGGACCTACAG
>NZ_JAAHGM010000079.1:0-28706 GCF_010692625.1 Okeania sp. SIO2C2 | reverse complement strand
CCGTCAGGAAAAAGAATAAAGCGTGGTTTGTATAGAAGTAGTAATAATTGGTTAATTAATGCAGACTGTAACGCGGCTGCAAATATAATCACAAAAGTAAGCAGAAAGCTAAGGTTAAACTTAAGCCAACTGTGTAGGGGCACTTTGACTTGTCCCCAAAGAGTATATCTTTGGTCAGCTCAGAATAGATGGAGCAACACCGATAAATCCGTGTTGCGTAGTATCTACTTAGAATCCCCGTGACTTGAGTCCGGGGAGTAGTCAAAGTAGATATCTCTTTGACTAAAAAGATAGATAATACCAATTTGATAAATGTTTGCTACAAATAGTTAGGCTATTTCTTAGGAGTCAACCCACCCCTCGCCCCTCCCCCTCCCAGGAGGGTAACTCAGTCGGACCGAGTCACACGATAATTGCTTCAATACCAGTTTGAACGGTCGTAAATTCTCTTTTTCGTCAAAGGGACATTTCCTACAAAATCTTTTTATCGCACTTATTATTTGAACACATTCTTTTTTCAAATTGGTAGAAGTTCCGACTTAAGAAATCCTACAGAAGCTATTCATTCTGACTCCTGTATGTTTTTCTACCAACGGCTTTATCTGATAAAATTTAATTTATGAAATTATTTACAACTGCTTGATTGAGTAGTAATTTTCTTGTTAGTTTTCAACCTGAAATCTGAAGAAATTTTGGTGGAGATTTCAAAGTATATATCTGAGTTTCTGTAGCGATCGCCTGTCGTACATTCAAAGGTATTTGCAACATTCCTAACAAAGAAATACCATCCATAACTTTTAAACCACCGATAGTTTTTTCTGCCAACAAACGGTCTACTACTTCTGGGTTTGGTATCAAGGAAAATTCTTGCTCAGAAGCAACAACAAATCCTAGTGGGCATCCATAACTGGTAGAATAAGGTTCTACAGAATAAGCATAATTAAACACAGTCTGTAAAGTTTTAACCACACGGACATGAAGATACATTTCGGCAGGAGAAATTGAGCCTCCTTGTATAATAAAAACTCCATCAGGAGATAAAATTTGGCGAATTTTTTGAAAGTATTCCTGAGTAAATAAGGGAAAAGATGGACCAGACTCAATAGGGTCTGTCAGATCGGAAATAATCACGTCCCAAGTTTCTGAAGAAGAGTTTAAAAAATTCTGAGCATCATCAATAATTAGTTCTACCCGAGGGTCTTCAAAAGAATTTTGGTGCATTTCTGGCAAATACTTTTTGCAGGCATCTACTACTTCCCCATCTATATCAACCATAACTAATTTTTCTACAGTTTTCCAGCGTAATACTTCTCGTAATGTTGCTCCTTCTGCACCTCCAAGTACTAAGACTTTGCGTGGGGACTCATGAAAAATCATTGCTGGATGCACTAAGCATTCATGGTAGAGAAATTCTTCTTCGGTGCAAGACTGCCACTTATTATCTAGTATTAAAGCTTTGCCATAAATACCTTCAACAATATGCATTTCCTGATATTTAGTTTTTTGATAAACCAGCACTCGATCGATGCCATGTTTATAAATATCCCAAGGTGTAATTTGTTCAGCGAACCATAAGTTTGTATTAAGTTTAGCACCTGCCATTGATGGTTTTCCTCCGAATAAATATTTAATTATAGCATTTTTAGACTTAAAGTAGGTATAGCGTTTTTATGTGGGATGTGGAAACCAAGTGTTATGAAAAAGGTCTGGAGGGAATAGTAAAGAAGGGAGAACAGCATTAAATATTAGCAAATATAAGGAGATAAAGCAATCAATAACCGCGCTTTTTTTATTATAAAAAACCTTAACCTACATTTAAATCTCATATAAAAAAACTATAGTTTAAATTAATTATAGAACAATTAAACGAGGGAATAAAGACCTAGTAATTGTCTATTCAGTTATCAGTTATCAGTAACTCCTGGAATAGGGAAGCTTTGAAGATTCAGGATTTTCTTTTTTATCTCTTGATAAAGATAAAAATTGAGGCCGGATATTTTTTGTTAATTTAAAAGAGAAAAAGGATTATTTTGACTCCTCAATACTTAACACCATATCCCAGTTTTATATATATTTTTATGCCTGCCTAGTTAATAAGTGCTGATAGAATTTTGAGGCATAAATAAGGAGGTATTTCAGTTTCCAGATTTTGGTTTCTTATCAAACTAAGAAAGGTTATAGCATTTCTCAAGTTACTGAGGTGCAATGACATTTCTTCTTTTCTCGCAGGAGTGCGCTACTAGGTGCGTCTGCGCACCTCACGGGGTCGCACCGCTATTCCCTGTTGCCCGAATTACTACTCCCTATTCCCTAAAACCAACGAATTTTGTAGTTCACGCTTCTTAGGAATTGCTATATATTTTTTCTAGTGCGGGGATTAAATACTGAGTTAAGGTAAAAGCATCTACTCCTAACTCGGTTCGTTTTTTTGCTGCTAATACTGCTGCTTGAGCGTGCCACCAAACTGCTGTTTTGACAGCTTCGAGTGGTGGAGTTTTAGCTGAAGTAATAGCTAATAAACCTCCAACTAATCCTGTTAATACATCTCCACTACCTCCTCTTGCTAATGCGGGAGTGCTTTCTGGATTAATCAATATTTTTTGACTATTGGCAATAATTGTTTTTGCTCCTTTGAAAACTAAAATCAGGTTACTGTTTTTAGTTACTTTTTGAGCTGCTAATATCCGATTATTGAGTTGATTTTCTAGGTGAGGAAATAGACGTTTAAATTCTCCTGGGTGGGGTGTAATAATTGTTGGTGCTTGGCGTTGACTGACTAAATAATTTTTTTCTAAATTATCACAAATATTTAAAGCATCAGCATCTAGAACTATCGGAGAATTTACTGATAATATTGCTTCTATTATAGATTTAGGTTCTGTGGTTAAACCAGGTCCGCAGGCGATCGCTTCAAATTTACTTAAATCTATATCTTTTGGTAATTGTTTTATTGTTCCGGTTTCTGTTTCAGGACAACCAATAATTAGTGCTTCTGGTAAGTGATTATTTAGTATAGGTTTAATTGATTCTGGTACGGCAATTGATAACATTCCTACACCTGTTGCTCTAGCTCCTAATCCTGTTAAAATTGCTGCTCCACTATAACGATGGGAACCTACAATTAATAATAAATTACCGTTTTTATATTTATAGGTTGTGGGAGAAAGAGGTAAGGGAAAATTTGCTGTGGCAGATGTTTTTGTGATTCTTTCAATAGTGGGAAATTCTCCTAAAATTTCTGTAATATCTGTCAGAGGAATATCAAAATCTATTAGTTCGGATGTACCTATATATTCTAATGCTTGGTCTTGTAAAAATGCTTGTTTCCACAGACCTAAACAAAATGTGTGGTTAGCAGAAATTGCTGTTCCTAAAACTTCTCCTGTATCTGTATGAATTCCAGAAGGTAAGTCGATACTAAATATCTGTTTTTTCCAACTATTAATTTCATTTATAGCTGTAGCTAAATCTCCGGTAATTTCTCGTTCTAAACCAAAGCCAAATAAACCGTCTATGAGCAAGTCACAATTTTTGACCGGGTAAATATTATCAACAAAATTAACTCCTAAAGATTGGAGATACTTACTATGAGTATTTGTTAATTCTTTAAGTTTTTGCATCGGACAGTAAACTATTATTTCATAACCTTGGAAATATAATTCTCTGGCTATGACTAAAGCATCTCCGCCATTATGACCAGGACCTACTAATATACCAATTTTACTAATATTACGATTGAATAATTTTACGATTCTTCGTGTTACTAATCCTGCAACTTTTTCCATTAATGCTGCTACTGGCATTCCGGCAACAAATATTCGTTCTTCTATTTGTCGCATTTGTGCAGCAGTAACTACAAACTTTTCTTTAGTATTGTTCATTTTTGCTGATTTATTATTCTAATTTAATTCTCTTCACTAGAAAAAAGTAAAGCTAAGAAAGAGGGAATAACTGAAGTTGGAAGAAAAAAAACAAAAATAATGATAGAGATAAGTAGATTCTCCAATCTTATCCGCTACTTCTAAGCTAAGACGCATTTTTACTGCTCTATTATTCTAATTTAATTCACTAGAAAAAGGAAAGTTCATTAATGGATAATGGATAATGGATAATGGATAATAGATAATTACCTCGGGTTTTAACCGTTACGGAATTGAATATAAGGAAATATTATTTCTTTATTTTCCCCTTGAAAGGGGAGGCGGAATTAGCTGAATTATTTAATTAATAATGATTAATGATTAATTATTCGGTAAGGAAGAACTGAAGTTGGAAGAAGAAAAAACAGAAATAATGATAGAGATATAGCAGAAGGAAGAAGGAACAAGCAAAAAGCAACAAAGAAAAATCTGATGTTGTCTGAATTTTCAGCTTTTGATATGTCAAATACAGTAATAGTGACTGCTATAAGTAGCTAATTTTAAGCTAAGAAAAATTTAGATTTTATCGCATTACCAAGGTAGGTTAGGACATAATTTGTTTACTTAAAAGCCTTAATTGTATATGTTTTCTGTTTTCCGTTCTCTTTGACAAAAAAGTTATATATATAGTTTAAATTCTCAATAGCTTAGGTGAAAAATTTGAGCTTTCTTTTTTGTAGCATTCATAGATGATAATTTGTATAAGACCAAATATCACGCATTTTTGCTATATCTTCCCGAATTTTTTTGGTCAATACCCTACCATTTTAAGGGGATAAAAAAAGAGAATATTCCAGATTTCAAGCCTCCTTATTACAGGAGGTACTGATAACTGATAACTGATAACTGATAACTGAAATTACTTACTTTTAACGACCAAAGTAAATAACCACATTAACAAACCCAGAATCTAATAAATAGCGTTGCCACTTTTCTGCTATTTCTTCCTTTTCAAAAGGTCCTATAGCTACATTTTCGGGAATTTCTGTCACTTGAATACCTTGGTCGGGAATTCCTAATAATCGCAATTTATATGTAATTAAAGCTAAATTTGTTGACTTACTAGGAATTAATAAATAATAAGATTTACTATTACTTAGTCCATAAGCAATTGAACGTTTAACTGGAGGATATACACTAGCTGCTAAAATTGCAGGTTTTACAGGTTCACCAAAAGCTTCATTTGAATCAAGTTTTTCTAGTTGGGCATTAATTCCTCTTTCTTCCAAATAATCTAACAAATCTAAAGCGAAAAATAACTGAGAAAAACTTCCTACTTGAATTACAGTGCTGCCTGCAAAAGAGCGCAATACTGCTCTTGGTTCGATTTTTCGCCGAATAATTCCTAACAACAACGCACTATCTGATTCAATATAGACAACATATCGTAAATTGGGAAATGGATTTACTTCGATGGGGTTAAATATTGGTTCTTGTTGTCGAATTGATGGTCTTACTGTTGATGAAGGTAATGCTTCAAGAGAACTTGGAAAGCTGGAATTTTCTGTTATTAATAGTGCATTTTTTTTTGTATTACTATTGGAACTAAAATTTGTGGTTTTGCTTTGCCTTTGATGGGTGGGTGAAATTTGAGTTTTAATAACTTTTCCTTGGGCGATAGTTTGGTGATTTATAGCTAAAAATCCTCCTAATATAATTGTTGATAATAATGAGATTTTTGAAATTCTGTATTCTAATATTAAAAATAATTGGTTTAGCATGGTGAGTCGAGCAAATAAATGATTATTTTTAGCAGGCGATAAAACATAGTTTGTTACATAGACAAAACAAAGTGAGATTATATATAGCAATTCTAAATTATCTTTTTATTTTTGGTTTAATACCCCACCGTCTACACGGTGTTGACAATTGGTTGGAGTTTGAGTCCCCATCCATTTTTTCTTCCTTTTTCAAACGTCAAATTCATAAGAAATTGCATAGAATAATATTTTGATCGGAGTTGACTTGAGATTAAGATAGACAAATTAATAAATTTGATAATTCTGCGCAGTCTCATATATAGCAGTCGAAAGAAAGGTTAGAAAAGATCGAGAATTTCAAACTCAGACAAAGTAATATTTTTCCCTTCTTCCCTGTTCCTTCTTCCTTCTTCTTAATAAATTTGATAATTCTGCGCAGTCTCATATATAGCAGTCGAAAGAAAGGTTAACAAAGATCGAGAATTTCAAACTCAGACAAAGTAATATTTTTCCCTTCTTCCCTGTTCCTTCTTCAAAAAATCTATAATCAAGATAAATACATATAGTTTTGATTTTATAAACTTAAATTCAATGAATAAAATTATAGTCGGTCTTTCTGGTGGAGTTGATAGTTCCACAACCGCAGCTATACTACATCATCAAGGATATCAAGTTGAGGGTTTAACTCTTTGGTTAATGAAAGGAAAAGGTCAATGTTGTTCCGAAGGAATGGTCGATGCCGCTCATATTTGTGAACAATTAGGTATTCCCCATCATATTGTGGATAGTCGCGATTTATTTCAAGCAAATATTGTTGATTATTTAGTAACAGGATACAGTGCTGGAATTACTCCACTACCTTGTTCTCAATGTAATAAAGCTGTGAAATTTGGCCCGATGTTGGCTTATGGCCGTGAAAAATTAGGTATTGACAAAATTGCCACGGGCCACTATGCACGAATTGATTATGATTCAGAAAGCGATCGCTATCAATTAAAACGTGCTATTGACCGTAACAAAGACCAGTCTTATTTTCTGTACGATTTAACACAGGACTTATTAGCTGGTTCCGTATTTCCTCTAGGAAAGATGGTGAAAAGTGAAACCCGACGGATTGCAGCAGAATATGGTTTGAAAACTGCTGATAAACCTGAAAGTCAGGATTTATGTCTAGTGGAAGCTAGCGGTTCGATGCGGGCATTTTTGGATAAATATATTACTCCCCATCAAGGTGAAATAGTTGACCAAGAGGGGCGGGTGTTAGGACTCCATGATGGTGTCCATCATTATACAATTGGTCAAAGAAAAGGTTTAGGAGTTTCAGCCCCTCATCCTCTATATGTAATTGATTTAGACCCAGTGATGAATCGAGTAATAGTGGGCGATCGCCACAGTGCGTCAAAAATGGAGTCCACGGTGAAGTTGGTTAATTGGGTTTCTATTGTTCCACCGACTATACCTATACGAGGGGAGGTGCAAGTGAGATATCGTAGTTTACCTGTAGCAGCAAATATTATTCCTTTGGGTATTAATGAGGAGAAACCAGAGGATGGTTTTCGAGTTAAGTTAATGTTTGAAGAGGCAGTTTTTGGCATAACTCCTGGGCAAGCTGCTGTTTGGTATGAGGGAGATATTTTGTTAGGTGGAGGGATAATTGAAAAGGAGGATTCAACAATAAAATAATTGAGTGATAACGGAACAATCTTTGTGTTAGGGTTATATAGTATTTAGAGACAACTTGAACAATATTTGAACGACTTGTGTGATTACTTTAACTTACCAGTACAAACTTAGACCAAGCAAACAACAACAAGTAGAAATAAATCAGATTCTTGATGTTTGTAGAAGCGTATACAATTATGCGTTAAGAGAACGTAAAGACTGGCTAAGATCGAGAAAGTCACCCATTAATAGTTGCTCAATTATTTTTGAATATATTATCCCGGCTGATACCTCTTACCCTAATTATAATCATCAAGCTAAAAACTTAACAATAGCTAAAAAAACTCATCCTAAGTTGAAGTCAGTTAATGCCCAGGTTTTACAGCAAACTTTAAAACAATTAGACCGGGCATTTTCTGATATGAAATCTCAAGGCAAAGGTTTTCCTAGATTTAAGAAAAAGTTGAGGAGTTTTGTCTTTCCAGCAATGCTGAAAAATTGTTTAGGCTCTAGTAAGATTAGACTCCCTCAATTGGGTTGGATTAAAATCAGAAAAAGTAGGCTATATCCTGATGTAATGACTGCTAAACAAGCTATAATAGTTAAAAAAGCTAGCGGCTATTATTTGATGATTATTTTCCAATCATTAGAATCAGTACCAGATAATCCAGTAGGTAAAAAGTCTTTAGGAGTAGATGCAGGGATAGAAAGTTTTGTAGCCACTTCCACTGGGAAATTAACCAAAGCACCTAAGTTTTTGTTAAGCAAACTGCGCGAGCTTAAATTGCTGCAAAGGAAAGTAAAAAAGAAAACAGTTAGGTCAAAGAATTGGTTAAAAATCCAGAACAAAATAGCTAAATTACACGAAGTAATAGCTAACACTAGACGCGATTGGCATTTTAAAATAGCTCACCAACTTTGTGATTTAGCAGATAATATTTTTGTCGAGGATATTAACTTTAAATCTTGGTCTAAAGGTATTGTGAGAAAACAATCTTTAGATAGTGGTATAGGTCAATTTATCAATGAAATATTGCCTTATGTTTGCTGGAAAAGAGGTAAGTATTACGGCAAAGTTGACAAGAATTATACATCTCAAGAATGTCCCAAATGTGGTCATATTCAGAAAAAGAAATTATCTGAGAGAACCCACAATTGCAGTAACTGTAGTTGTCAAATAAATCGTGATATAGCTGCTGCAAAAGTAATCAGAAATAGAGGATTAATGGCCGTGGGGCACACGGCCCGATAAAAAGCTTGTGGAGATGGTCTGACGGGGGTGCAACTCAGCTTGTTTGATTTGCTATCTAGTTAAGAATCGGTGAAACAAGAATCTCCCGTTATAATCTTTGATTTAGCGGTGAGAGTGTCAAGGTCTAATAGGATATATAGCAGTCGAAGGAAAGAGCACCGACAAGTCAAAAGCTTAAAACTAAGACAACGTAAAATTTTTCCTTCTTCCTTCTCCTGTAAAATTGTGAATTAAAATTTCTAGAACATAGAATAAATAAAATAATGACTGAATCTAAAACTGGACGAATGTTGCTTTCCCACAATTTTGAACTCTCAGAAAATACCCTGCCTGAACTAAATAGAGAAGAATTTGCTGAAGTTTTCATTAATGGTTTAAGCAAATACCCACAACTTAAATGTAGGCAATTAAATCATCCTCATTGGATGGTAGAAGTTTTATTTGAAAATCAAGTTTTTTCTCCACCTCAAGTTGGTGAAAAATGTGCTGAAGCTTTAATAGAAAAGCGAATAATTCAAAAAAATGATCAGGATTTAATTGTTGATGTCTTGATTCTCGGAGGTTTGAAAAAAACACCTCCATTAAGTGATTCTCCCGACACTCTCCAAACAGGAGAATGGGGTATTGATGTTGTGGAAACTCACTCAGCACAAACTTTTCTCAATATCCTTAACTGGGAGGAAAAAACTGCCGGAAAAACCATTGAAAATATTTTTAAAATAGAAATGAAAAATATTCTTAGTTAATAAATTAACTGAATCCATTTCTAGTCGCAAAGTTATGGGAGGTATGTTTCAATCTAGGTGCATCTCAATGCGTGAATAAAGCCAAAAAATTATCGCTTTTAGGGAACAGGGAACAGGGAATAGGGAATAGGAAAAAAGTATTCTGGCAAATATGAGATACACCCTTAAATCTTTAGTCAAAGTGGTAGATTCAAGATTGAATAAAAAAATGATTTATAGAAGTCGAAGCAAAGGTTAGGACAGTTCAATAATTGATAATTGATAATGGATAATTGATAATTACCTCTCCCTAAAAGGAGGAGGATTGAATAAAAGGAAAATTTTTTCTCTCTTGGTCGATTGGATATGGCGAGGAGACCGAACCATCCCTCGACCGTTTGTTTCTCCTTTAAAGGAGAGGATTTTTACCTTAATTATTCGGTAAAAAGCTAAAAACTCAGACAACGTAATACTTTTCCTTCTTCTTTCTTTCTTCTACTATAAAAATTTGTTTAGCAGGAAACAGAAAATATGTTTGAGACTAAAATCAACGTCCACAAACTATGTGCAAAAATTATTTTTTAAGGCTGATATTTTTCCTTCTTGAAATTGAAAACCTATTGAGATTCTTGATGATTTTCAAACTACCAGAATAGAAGTAAGCATTCAGTTATTAGCTGTCAACTATCAGCAACAAGACTCTCTCTTATGGGAGGTAAGCATTAAGCTATTAGCTGTCAGCTACCAGCAACAAAACTCTCTTTTATGGGATAGCATTTAAATTAATATAGACTTTAAGGGCAAGGGAGCAAACTTTTGTAGTAAGACAATTAATAAAGCTTTTATCCTAAACAACAAGCAATAGCTGAAGTGCTGAAGTGCTAACGGCTGAATGCTGACTAATAGAAACTAATATGAAACTAATTTTAGTGGCTCCAAATAAATTACTATATGATGCTTTTCAAGAACATTTCCATTATTTACCCAATCTAAAAATCATCAATAATTATTTCGAGACTTTACCAGAATATGACTGTTTAGTAAGTCCAGGAAATTCTTTTGGACTTATGGATGGTGGTATGGATGCAGCGATCGTCAAATATTTTGGTGATTTTTTAATGACTTCGGTTCAACAAAAAATATTAGATGAATATCTAGAGGAACAACCAGTTGGCACATCTACTATTCTCGAAACTGGTCATCCTCAACATCCTTTTCTTGCTCATACCCCCACTATGCGCGTACCTATGTCCATTGCTGGCACCGATATTCCTTATATCGCAATGTGGGCAATGTTACTAGCAGTGCGACACCACAACCGTCAGCAAAAGCAACAAATTAAAAATGTTGTCTGTCCAGGTTTAGGTACAGGAATAGGAAAAGTTTCTTACCAAGAAGCAGCTAGACAAATGGCTCTCGCTTATGACCATTTTGTTTACCCGCCGAAATCAATTAACAATTTTATTGCTGCTGAAAGGCAACTCCAAATTTGGGAAGAGGGAGACTTGAAAAAAAGATATAGTTAAATTTATTTTATTACTATTATTGATAATTTAGTTATTGATTTGGCTAGGCGATCGCTATTTTTAGTTACACTATAAAATGTTAAATTTAATTATATTAACTAATATCTTGTGGATGTAGTAATTTTATTTGATTTGCGTAACAAAATTGGTCGCTTTTTGGCAAAAGGCAGGGGTCAATATGTAAGAAGGTTTGTTAGACTTTTTACTGTTAGTAAATAACTAACTCTTGTTTGACATCTCATTTGAGAAAGCTATAAATATTTGCTAAAAATTCTAGTTTTGGTTCTGGCTATAAACACAGTTTTTTTGTCATATTCTTTGATCGAGTTAATTTGAACAATGAGCTATTAACTAGAGGATAAATTTAATTAGTAGTAGCTCTAAATATCTTACTAATTTAGAGTTGTTAAAATTATTACTTTCTCTTATTTTACAGTAATGTTAAATCCACCTAGTTTCACAGAGATTAAATTACCCTATAATTAGAATATTAATTGATTATCAGGTTATTTAATCAAATTTTAGTGAAAATTGTTTTCCTAGTGATTTAGCAGGTCTAGTATTATTAGGATACAATTGAGCAAATTTTTCGATTTGCTACTCAGGTCTCAATAGATTTGTTACTAAATATTTAGTCTACTTTCATGTGTATAATTCACCTGGATTATATGACCATTATTAATAATATTTAGAGGATATTTTTTGTAGTTATATCATGTCTGTTGGTATAGTTTGTGTAAACACTTGGGAAATATCTACTTTTTCTTTCTTTCAAATCTTCTCTCCTAGATAACTAAGACTCTCTTCCTTTCCTAAACTTTATAATACCGATGCTGCCGGACTTGATATTAATTGAAATTTGAGGTGCTTCAATAGATATAGGTGATTTGATATTAATTTGCGATTGATTTTGACCAGTCTGACAAATCTAATATTCCGGCGATTTCTGCCCAATTTTCTGGTCTACTTTATCTTATATAACCCCAATTAACATAACTTTTGTCTCCAACTATAGTGCCTTTAGATTTTTAAATAGAACTAAGAGAAACACTGACAGTTACTATTGGTAAATATAGCAGTCGAAGGAAAGGGCGCGGATATATCAAAAGTTCAAAACTCAGACAACTCAATATTTTTCCTTCTTCTTTCTTCCTTCTTCTTTCTTCCTTCTTCCTTCTGCATAGAATTAAGATAAACACTGACAGTTACTATTGGTAAATATAGCAGTCGAAGGAAAGGGCGCGGATATATCAAAAGCTTAAAACTCAGACAACCCAATATTTTTCCTTCTTGCTTCTTCCTGATTTCTTCTTCCTTGTGCGTTGATAAATATTATTGCTGTTAAATTTTGAATTAGAGATATTCTCTACTCCTTGACTACAGAGTAAATTACTACATTTATAGAGCTACCTCAATATGGCTAAAAAATTAAATCGACGCTCATTTATTTGGTATGGTGCAGTAACTTTAGCAACTAGCTTATTGTTAAAAGCTTGTGCTGATTCTCCTTCTACAATGATTCGGACAGAAAATCCTAGTAATGATTCTATAGATAATTCTGAAACTTTTAAAATTGCTATTGCTTTACCTGGAGTTATTACTGATGGAGGATGGAATCAATCTGGTTATGAAGGGGTAAAAAAAGCAGCCGAAATTCTCAATGGTGAGATGATTTATGTGGAAAATATTGCCCAATCAGACCAGGTAGAAACTCTTTCTGATTTTGCGAGGAAAGATTACGATTTAGTGGTAGGTCATGGCGGACAATTTGATGCAGCTATTCAACAAGTAGCTAGTCAATTTCCCGATACATTTTTTTTAGGAGTTAATGGTAATATTGCTGGTGAAAATTATGCTTCAGTGACAACAAATTATTTCCAAATGGGTTATCTTGCTGGTGTAATTTCTGGTTTGATGACTAAGAATAATAAAGTTGCTTATCTTACAGGTTTATCTTTTAAAGGAACTAACTTACAAGGTAAGGCATTTGAGTTAGGTGCTAAGTCAGTAAATGACAGTGTTGAAGTTGTAATTAGTTACACTGGAGATTTTAATGATATTGCTAAAGGAAAGGAGGCTGCTTTGGCTTTAATTTCTACTGGGGTTGATGTAATTTATCACTTATTAGATAATGCTGCTCCGGCAGTTTTGAAAACGGCACAAGAAAAAGGAATTTATGCAGTGGGTAATACAACTGACCAGCTTGATATTGCGCAAAAAGCAGTTTTGACCAGTGCAGTGCAGGATGTTGGAGGAGCGATCGCTTATATTGCTAATCTTGTTAAAAATAATCAAGTTAAGGGAGAAAAATATATTTTAGGAATTGAAAATCCAGATATTACTAAGTTGGGTCGTTTTAATGATGTTTTGCCAGAGGAAGTTCAGCAAAAAGTGGAAGAAGTTCAGCAACAAATGTTGGCTGGAAAACTGAAGTTTGAGGATTGTACAGAAGGTGGTCGAGATAAAGTTTGCGTTACAAAATGAAGGAAGAAGAAAGAAGAAATAAGCAGGAAGGAGAGAGTTCAATAATTGATAATTGATAATGGATAATTGATAATTACCTCTCCCTAAAAGGAAGAGGATTGAATAAAAAGAAAATTAATTCATTGTTTCTCCTTTAAAGGAGAGGCTTTAAACCTTAATTATTAGGTAAAAAAGGAAGAAGTAGATAAGGAAGAAGGCGTTTAGAAGTCTAGGAGAGAAGGAAAAATCTGGCGTTGTCTGAGTTTTAAGCTGTTAATATGTCCGAGCCCTTTTTTTCGACTACTATAATTAAAGTTAGAAGGTAAAAGGGAAGAGATTTTTGAATAATTAATAATACGGATGATGTAGTGGGGAAAATATCTAGTTCCTCTCTCTATTGCGGCATTCGCAATAGTCATTTCATTTTGTGAAGCACCAAGATTTGAGGTCTGTGGTGGAGAAAAATATCTACTTCCTCTCTCTGTTGCGGATGCCGCAATAGTCATTTCATTTTGTAGTGGGAAAAGTATCAAATTATTAGACCATCTCAACTAGGCGATCGCTATGTTTGTCCTTTATGTTCTAAGCGCCTTGGAGACTGCTATATTTAGTTCCCCTCTCTGTTGCGAATGTCGCAATAGTCATTACCATTGAGGTGTGTAGTGGGGAAAATATCTAGCTCCCCTCTCTGTTGCGGATGCCGCAATAGTCATTTCATTTTGTAGTGGGAAAAGTATCAAATTATTAGACCATCTCAACTAGGCGATCGCTATGTTTGTCCTTTATGTTCTAAGCGCCTTGGAGACTGCTATATTTAGTTCCCCTCTCTGTTGCGAATGTCGCAATAGTCATTACCATTGAGGTGTGTAGTGGGGAAAATATCTAGCTCCCCTCTCTGTTGCGAATGCCGCAATAGTCATTTCATTCTGTGAAGCACTAAGATTTGAGGTCTGTGGTGGGGAAAATATCTACCTCCTCTCTCTGTTGCAAATGTCGCAATAGTCATTTCATTCTGTGAAGCACCATTGAGGTGTGTAGTGGGGAAAATATCTACCTCCTCTCTCTGTTGCGGATGCCGCAATAGTCATTAATTGGCACGGCAAAAGCAAACAATTTTTTAGTTCCTTCTGACTCATCCTCATCAAAATCAAATACTTCTAAAGATGCCACTTTTCCTTCAGAGTTATACTTCTTATGAAAGCTTTGAATATCATCAGTTTGTAATTCAGAATTTTGCATAATTTTCCTCAACTCTTCTGAAATAGAACTAGGTATTTGTTCTAGTAAAACCTTCCTTGTATCAATTTTAATATCATCAATACCTAAGTCCCACTTCCTAATTAATTGAATAATTTCTTTTTTATATTGACTATCCTTGAAAAATTCAATTGTGAGTTGTTGATAAAAATCGCTATGTAGTCCGGAAATTATATTCAAATCTCTAAACCACCGCAAAATACTTGTAGAGATTTTGCTATTAAATTGAGCATTTACAGACAGAAAAAGAGCATTATTTCTCGTCTTATCAGCAATTAATTTACCGAAATACTGATTTTCACTAAATACATTAGTCATCTCAATGCCATTTTGATCACGTTCAAATAGTCTAGTATCCCTAACTTTTGGCACATAAAATAACCATTCAGAAACCACTTGTTTTTTATCAACTTCAAAACCATACCTATATAATTTATGGTCTAAAATAAAAACTATTTCAAAAAAAGAAGGTTTTCCTTCTGTCTCCGTACTTAATCTAAACTCCTCTACATTAATAGCATCTTCTATCTGAGTTTCTTTTGAAGAATTAAGCACAAACCGACGCATAAAATCTAATGCTTTAACCAAATTACTTTTACCACTAGCATTCGCGCCATAAACAGCACAACTTTTCAGCAAATTTAATTCATCATCAACTTGAAAAATATTATTTTCATCAACACTTTTATTCTTAGCAGTTAAATCTGTAGTCACCATACTCAAAGTGACAATTTTTTTAAAAGATAAATAGTTACCAACACTGAATTGAATCAGCATAGAATTATAAAGAATAGAACGAGTGGTAAATTTGTGAAAAAATTACAAACTTACACTAATTATACTATTGATGATTACTTTATATGAAATAGAATAATTACCTCTACGGAATATCTCACATAAAACCTCCTGAAAAAAGAGAAAGTATATAGCCAATCTTTTAATCTTTCAGATTACATATACAATTTTAATATGTGCACTGTATATAGTAGGGAAAAATCATAGTGCTATAGCAATCAAAAATCATTTGTAAAAAAAATCAGGATATATAAAAACTGTGAAACTTTTACCGAAAAATAGTGGTCTAAAACAGACCCTTTGAAGGGGATAAAAAAAATCAAATATTCCTTATAGAAAGCCTCCTTATTGCAGGAGGTACTGATAACTGATAACTGATAACTGATAACTGAAATGACCCGTAACTGAAATAGGATTGCCATATATATTTAGAATAAATAAATAAATAAATGCTCATTCCCAGGAGTTTTACTATAAAATAGAAATACTCAAGAATAAAACCATAGAAATGACATCAGAAAAAGAATCCTTAAATCAACCAATAACAACTAACTCAACAACTCCCTGGTGGTTAACAATATGGCAACAACAAAAAGAAAATATTAAAGTTTTG
Organism: Okeania sp. SIO2C2; assembly: GCF_010692625.1. Taxonomy (NCBI): domain Bacteria; kingdom Bacillati; phylum Cyanobacteriota; class Cyanophyceae; order Oscillatoriales; family Microcoleaceae; genus Okeania; species Okeania sp. SIO2C2. The sequence goes on along the minus strand of NZ_JAAHGM010000079.1, from coordinate 12,793 downwards.
GCGATCGCTTTATCTTTATCTTTATTAGTCAGAATATTAATTGCAGAACCAAGATATATACCTTCAGATTCAATGATACCTACCTTAGAAGTAGGCGATCGCCTAGTAGTGGAAAAAGTCTCTTATTATTTTCATCCACCTGTTAGAGGGGATATTATTGTTTTTCAACCACCCCAACAGTTACAACGCTATGGTTATGCTAAAAATCAAGCTTTTATTAAAAGAGTTATTGGTCTGCCAGGAGATACTATTAAAATTGAGAATGGTTTAGTGTATATAAATGACCAACCGCTGACTGAAAATTATATTGCTGAACCCCCTGAATATACTTTACCAATTTCAATCAAAGTTCCTGAAAATCAATATTTTGTGATGGGAGATAATCGTAATAATAGTAATGACTCTCATGTTTGGGGTTTTTTGCCTAAGAAAAATATTATAGGTAGGGCAATAATTCGCTTTTGGCCTTATCAAAGATTAGGAGCGTTAAATCCGAAATAATTCTCCTAATACCAATTTGATAAAATATTGCGACATTCATTTAACAGGGAGTAGGTAGCAGAGTCAAGATAAGTATATGAAAAAAAATCAAAAAGGTTAAATAAAGGAAGCAAAAATTTGAGATATTCTCTCAAGAGCGCTTCAATAAATTCAATCAAACATTTTTATTATACTTAATCATCATCATCCGGACATGGTATATTTTTTTTTACCCTTAGTAAAACACTTAAAACTTAACATTTAAAATCTAATACCTAAAACCTAATACCTAATACTAAATCCGGTTATTATAGGGTAGTTACCTAAATATTCAAATCCTTATCAGACAAAGATTTTTATTTTTTTGAATATCTCCTTACTAAACCGGGTTTTGTATAAGACCTAAAACTTAACACCGAAAACCTAATACCGAAAACCTAATACCTAAATTGCTTACCATGGGGTTGCACATTATGGAATGATATTACCAAAAATTAGTTTAGACTTTAACTCAAAAAAACCATTAATTAGTCATTCTAGCAATTATCAAATCCAAAATCCTGTTCATCAAAAATATAAAATCATTCGTCACTGTGCAACGCCCTTACCATTGTTGTTTATCTAAAACAGGAGGTAAACTAAGTTTAGGAAATTTGTAGAATGTATCCCCTTGTTCATCAATTTCTAAGGTTGCAGTGAAAACTTGTACTTGAACTTCAAGATATTTCTGAGCTATTTGAGCATCAACTTTAGCCGCAGCAGCTAATTGAATTAGAGAAATTTTACCATTTTGAAGTTCTAATAATTTGTAAAAGGCATCATCTAAAATACGCTTTTGTTCTCTGTCATTAGATATATTAAATATAAATGCACCTAATACAATCCCTAATCCTGTGAATATTACGAATTCGATAATAGCCATTTAATCAAAAAGAGAAATAAGTAAGAAATAATAAATCAGAATAAACCAAAAATCAGAGAGATAAAATTAGAAGATTAGCTATAGCAAAATCCAGAAGAGAAAATGAAACTTATAGATGTATAGTAAAACTTTTTTTACCTATAACAACTGTAATAGCAGTCGAAGGAAAAGGTGCGGACATATGAAAAGCTTAAAACTAGGACAACGCCAGATTTTTCCTTCTTCCTTCTTCCTAAATTTTTCCTATTTTTATAACTGTAATTTTTATTATTTAAACTTTAAACTAATTAGAGTAATTGGTAGCTTAGTCTGAAAATCTCAAGATGATTTTAGTCGCTAAATTATCCAATTACCCTAATTTTAGGCTAAGTTTTACCTAACTATTTTAAGCTTCAGGTTCAACAAGATTTTCTAATCCAGCAACTACCTTAGCAGAAATAATTTTGTCTCCTTTACCTAATTTTTCCAAAACCTTTTTCCCTTCCACCACATAACCAAAAACCGTATAACGACCATCCAATAAATTAACTCCTGCAGGCGTTAATTCTGGTTGGAATAAGAAAAAGAAAAATTGAGAAGAACCACCATCATTTTCAGATTCAGGACGAGCCATTGCCACTGTACCATAAGCAGAAAAAGGCAGAACAGGTTGTTCCCGAAAACGACCAATTTCTTCTAAAGTAAAACTATATATTGGTTCCTGATCTCCCTTGACCAAAATTTCCAGTGGGATACTACGATACTTGCCACTATCAGGGTCAATAAAACCAACTTCTGGGCCAGGAGGGTCTCCAGTTTGCAAAACATAAGACTGTTCTGAGCGAATAAACTCTAGGCCATCATAAAAACCCCTCTGAACCAAATCTACAAAATTACCAGCAGTAATAGGGGCACTATAACCATCAACAACCAAAGTCAAAGAACCTTTATCAGTTTCCATCTCAATAGTAGCGCGACCTTTGAGTTGAGGTAAACTAGCAAACTCTGAAGGTACTTCAAACGGAAATCCTTCTAGCATCAACTTTTCAAGCTGACCCACTAATACCAGTAGTTGTGCCCGTTGCTCCAATACTTGTTCCCCATCTTTAGCTTCAGCAACTTCTCGAATATTAATAATGCCCTGATTGAGTTGTTCAATTATGGCCTCTGCTTCAGATTGTTTCGACTCAGAAATACTAGCTAATAACTGAGACTTACTAATATTAAGAACCCTAGATGCAGCAGCAATATCACTACTAACAGAAGACCAACGTTTTCCTCGCAGTCTATTAGCAATATCTTCCAGACTCCTTTGTATTTTACGCACTGGTTCATTGTCTATCGGTAGAGCATACCTTAATAATGCCTGACCATCGGTAATCGGATCGCCTTGGGGCAAACGACTTTCACGAGTGGTTGTGCCACCACCAAAGTCCCACCAAGCAGCACTAAGACCAACAGACAAAGTGAAAAGTAATAGTGCTAGGATGCCAGTTTTAAGCAAGCGTTTACAAGTGTTAATCACGGAATTGTGTAGATTTAGCATATTTATGAATTTTTATTCCCTTACTAATATTACATGGCTGTCCACACTCATCAGATTTTTGGGGGCAAAAATTAGGTTTTAGATTTGGTCACCACTTATAGCAATGTGTGCTGGCATATTTACAAATTGCAGGAGGTGTCCAATAGCTAAAAGTCTTATATTATAAGCTTTTTATTCCCCCAAATGAGCTGTTCCCTACTGCCTGTTGCCTGCGCGCAGCGCTATAGTTTTGCTGATGTATGGCAATAGGCAATAGAGTAGAGATATAGAGTTATATCATGTCCGGTTGAACATTTATAAATAAATCACTCACCAGAATTCAGTCCTCAGTCCTCAGGAGGGAAGAAAGAAGAATAGAAGGAGAAAGTTTTTTTATCACTAATTACCCGGACATGATCAGGACTTACCCATAACCACCGCATATAGTAGGGACGTTAACGATAGTTATGCGCCAGCAAACGGCCGTTTGCCCCTACAGATGGTGTATAATTTCGTACTTTGCGTAAGTCCTGATGACATTACGCATTTAATGTTAAGGCAAAATGCCTTCTAGAGTTGTTGCCTTTTCCTAGCAGAATGCTGCGCAAATAACTCAAGTCTATTGTCTTAACAACAGAAAGTACTACTATATGCCTTAATATGTCTCAGACAAAAAAACTTTTGATTTTGATCGCCAGACATCAGAGATTTTACATAAAATTATTTTGACGAGGTGCTAAAAATTGCTTTCTACTCCCACGATATTTGACAATTTTTCCGACTCCCGAATATTGTACGATGTCTAATGTTAAGTTCTAATCTGATAATTTAATTAAAAACCGCAATAACGTTGTTATATGATTTCTAGTAATGATTTTCGCCCCGGTGTGACGATTGAATTGGATGGTTCAGTTTGGAAGGTAGTAGAATTTCTGCACGTTAAACCAGGCAAAGGTTCTGCTTTTGTCCGAACAAAGCTCAAAAATTCACAAACTGGTAGTGTAGTGGAACGAACATTTAGAGCAGGAGAAACAGTACCTCAAGCTACTTTGGACAAAAGGGTTATGCAGCATACCTATAAGGATGCTGACCAATTTGTGTTTATGGATATGGAAACTTATGAGGAGGCCAATTTAAGTTCCGACCAAATTGGCGAGCGTGTTAAGTATCTAAGCGAAGGTATGGAGGTTAATGTGATTAAGTGGGGCGAACAAGTAATAGAAGTGGAACTGCCCAACTCAGTAACTTTAGAGGTAATTGACACTGACCCTGGTGTTAAAGGAGATACTGCTACTGGTGGTAGTAAACCTGCTATTGTCGAAACAGGGGCTCAAATTATGGTTCCTTTATTTATATCTAAAGGGGAACGGATTAAGATAGATACTCGAAATGATTCTTATTTGGGTAGAGAGTAATAGCAGAAAACTAGATTTATTTTAGAAGTAAGTTATGCATTGATTGCGTAATTCTGAGTTATCTTTACGGGGGCTTAATAAATGTGCATAATTACCACCGCACAAAGCCCCTTTCGAAGATTAAGATGGACTTAAGAGAGGAAGAAAAAAGATAAATTGATAATTTATTTATTGTAATTTATTTTAATTTGGGTTTGATCGGATATCTAATTCAGGGCGTTGCACAGCGACGAATGATTTGAGATTTTTGATTGAATTGGATTGTGGATTAATCAATTGCCAGAATGATTAATTAATGGTTATTTTTAGTCAAAGTCTAAACTAATTTTTGGCAATATCATTCCATAATGTGCAACCCCAAATTCAGTATTCCTAGCAGGCAATAAGCTTCCTGTCTTTTTCTTTAAACTGCTACATTTTTTGATTACTAAGTAGTAATTCTGCTAAAACTTAAATATCAAGCTAACTTCTTTCAGTAAAAAAATATAGCTTTGAAATTCACTCTTCTACATCTATACTAAAACAGTAATAAACTCTTCTTTTTATACAAAATTAATTGAGTTTAACGGCGATTAAGTGAGGATATAAAAACAGTGCAATTAGATTTACATCAACTGCGAGAACTACTAACAGCAATAGACCAAACTAATATTTCGGAGTTGACTTTAAAAAGTGGAGATTTAGAATTAACAGTACGAAAAGGAACTTCATTTAGCGATCGCCTCTCATTACCTTCTTCCGATGGGACTGACCCTTCCGAATTTGTTTCTCCTGGTACTACCTCATTAGATACAACAGCTATAAAAACTGCTCCTATAACTTCAGGAGCACCTCCTACGATCTCAAACAAATTTGAAGAAATTTTATCTCCAGTTGTGGGCACTTTTTACCGCGCTCCTGCTCCTGATGAGCCACCATTTGTAGAAGTGGGCGATCGAATTACTTCTGGCCAAACAGTTTGTATTATTGAAGCGATGAAAGTTATGAATGAGATTGAAGCAGAGGTCTCTGGACAAATAGTGGAAATTTTAATCGAAAATGGGCAACCCGTAGAATATAATCAGCCTTTAATGTTAGTTAACCCCAACTAAAGTGTATAAAAATCATGCCACAATTGATTGAAAAGCCTACTCGGATTGAATCTGTAGGTAACAAACCGAAGCAAATTGACGAATATATTGGTCATGTCAATAGCCAAACAGATGCTATTAGCGTTGCCCAAATGCGCTCTCCTAGTGGCTGGATGGAACCAGGTCAAAGGCCAGAATTTGATGAATTTACTCTGGTACTTAAGGGAAAACTATGTGTTGAGTTTGAAGGCGGTCAGTTAGAAGTTAATGTCGGCCAAGCAGTAATAGCTCGCAAAGGAGAATGGTTGACTACTCCCCGGACTCAAGTCACGGGGATTCTAAGTATATACTACACAACAGGATAAATCTGTGTTGCTTCGTCTATTCTTAGCTGACCAAAGGTATATTCTTTGGGGACAAGTCAAAGTGCCCCTACACAGTCGGCTAAGGCTAATACCTAGCGTTCTGCTTACTTTTTGTTCAAAATAATAGCACAGGACAACTAAAGTTGTCTATTCTAAACGACTCCCTTGTTTTCATCCCCCGGTTAAAAAACGGGGGCTTTCAACGTCGCTTTTCGGTAAATACTGAAAAAATTGACTTTGTCAGGAGCGGCTTTGAACTATTTGTTTACTTTAAAACCGCCCCTAAAATGGTATATGATATCTAAAATTGGAATTCTTGCTGAAAATTATCACGAGTAATGGGCTGAGATACTTCTAAACCTTCACCCCCAAGCATTTTTAAAGGTTTACCACCCACAAAAATCCACACTTTTACATCTGGCTCTAAACTAGAGGCAGTATAAATAACTTGTCCTAAGCGACTCATCATCGAAGCACTACCGCCTCCAGAAGTAAATTCTTCAGATAAGTCGATGTAGACCCCATTATTTTCAACAGTAAGTGCTTGAACTTTTGTACCTGTGGGAATAGCACTAAGGACATCGGTATTTGCTGGACCTATAAGCAAACGGTCAAAAGCAGCTTTTAAAATAGCTTCCGGTTCGTCTGCCGTTTCTAATTTTACTGTAGAAGAAACTAAATCAATTTCTCCAGTAGTGTCTTTAACCCAATAAAGTTCTACAGTTTTTTCTGTAACTGCTTTGGGTTGAGGCACATATAAAGGAACAGAGTCTGGAGATTCAACTTTAGCAGGAGGTGGGGGAGGCAAAGTCTCATCAGGTGACTTTGGAGTTGAGGGAGTTGTAAAAGTCTGAGAATTATCAGAAGTTTTTGTGGTGGTTGATTGTAAATTTGTCCATAAGGCGATGCCACCACCTACCGCCACTGCCAATGCACAAACACTGGCCACAATACCAACAGATAAATTACGAGTTTGATTTTGTTCTTTCATTTTGTCCCTCCTTGAGAATTAGGCACAATGGCAGTGAGCAGCTGAATTATAACTTTCTCTTAGATTAACTATATTACTTCTATTATGTCGAAATTAGCAGGTACTTGTTGAAATTAGTATTTTTGACGTAAATTTTGGGACTTTTGGGATTGTGTGATTTGAGAGGAAAAAATCAAGTTTTTGATCAAGTCAGAAGTAATAATTCAGAAGTTAAATTCTTTCTTTATTCTTTTGATAAAACTAGAAAAAAGATTTAACTGATAACTGATTAAAAAGCATGGTTTTAGAGCTAATTATTTTGATAAATTCATAACCGTACGAAAAAAACTGTAGAAAATCGATCTGAGCTTTTATCTTGATATTGGATTAACCAATACAGGCTGTACGGCACAGCTCACTATTCCCTCAACAGTAAATGCTCCTGGGAATTTCTTTCTAATTATTTGAAGACTGCCATTGATATCCGCATTAATCACTTTACCTGTTGCACTTCTAAATAAACCACGTTTGACTCGCTTCCCTACATAGTTTTTATGGCATATTGGTTTTTCTAGGTCAATAGCAGATGTTTTACTGGTATAACTTTCTTCAGTTTCAATAACTTTGATACCAACCAGTTGACATTTATAAGTTATCTGTTGAATTAGCTTATAGTGCGGTGTTTGGGTAAAGTTTTGATTGTTTTTTTTACCGATGTTTGCACTTTGTTTCCAGTTATCATTTTTGCCTATGACTACAGTACCAATATTATTTCTGGTTAAATACTCAACCACTAAGAAACTGGTGTTATGCAGATAATTCTCGACAAAACGATTTCGGTTATAGGTTAACGTTTCAATCTTACGGCTAGTTTTTTTCTGTCCCTTGAGAACACTTTGGTACTTGGCTTTTCGCTTGTTATATAATTGATTGACACTTTTTAGCGGCTTCCCATTAATCAGCAGTGGTTTCACACCAGGCTTATTTGTAGATAGAGCTACTAACCGGTCAATCCCTAAGTCTATTCCGGCTACATATGTTGAGTCTATTTGTGGCTGATGTTTTTTTTCATACACAACTTCAATTATATAGCAGCTAGTAGCAGGTACTATCCTCACTTCGATGACAGTATCCACAACTACAGGTATTTTGACTTCACTCATGGATAAGTGACAAATACCATCTTTTAGAGGAGCTTTATAGACTGATTCCTTTGAATATATAACTACATTCCTACCTTGAGTTTTATTCTTATACTTTGGTATTTTGGGTTTACCTAAAAACTTACAGGGATGTTTTGACCATTCTTTGATGGCCTGAAAATAACCACGCCAAGTTGCCACCAAGCATTTGATTATTTGTTTTGATACCTTGGTTGGTAAGGATCTGTAAGCATCACTATCTTTGGTGGCGTGATATAGCTTGGTTAAATCTAGACTTTTTCCGCACTTGAAAAAATGCTGACGACAATAATAGTTAGCCAGGTAGAATTATATGTAGCTTCTCTTACCCCTGTAGCTCCTGCAAAGGTGGATGATCCCACTGATGGCCTAAGCGAAGGAGAAATAGAGCTTTTTAACGATATGCTTGAATATTCAACTAATGACAATCAAAGCCGACTTAGCCGACTTCAGCAACTATCCGATATTTCAAATGAATTAGATATTCGAAATCAAGATCAAGAAATCAGAATGATGTTTAGAGAATTTCTCAGAAATAGCTGGAAAAGTCAACGTATAGATAACTTGATGTTTGTAGATATGAATTCTCAAGTTTCTATTGGAGATTTGTCAGATGGTCTCCATCTTAATGAAAATGGTTATAAAAAAATGGCTTATGAATGGAGCGAACAAATAGTTTTGGAACGGAGCAAACATCCATTCCGAAGCAGACAAATTACTCGATTCCGAAGCAGACAAATTACTTCTATTCCTGAACCAAGTTCTATTCTTGAAGCAAGTTCTATTCTTGAAGCAAGTTCTATTCTTGAAGCAAGTTCTATTGCTGAAGCAAGTTCTATTCCTGAAGCAAGTTCTATTGCTGAAGCAAGTTCTATTCCTGAAGCAAGTTCTATTGCTGAAGCAAGTTCTATTCCTGAACCTAGTTCTATTCCTGAACCTAGTTCTATATTAGGCTTCCTCGCACTTGGCACTCTAGGAGCAGCATCAACCCTCAAGCGCAAACTGAAACCCTCAAAATCTGTAGAGTAAAGAGCTAGAAAAAGTTTTGTCAACCAAGCTGAAAACCACTGCTGAAATTTATTAGCAAAAAAACAGCAGTGCTTAACAAGATAAAAATCAAAACTGATGTTGAATTTTTCCAGGATGAAAAATTCATTTTAATGCTTTCTCGATTAATTCTTTTAAAGTAGATAATACTTCCTCTACCAGAATTTCCTGAGATTGATTAGTCCCTCTTTCTACCAATTCAACTTTGCCAGACTTGAGCGATCGCCCCATAACTATTCGATCGGGAATTCCAATTAAATCTGCATCTTTAAATTTAACACCCGCCCCCTCATCTTACGTGACATCCTCCCGACGCTGACCCTACGGCTACAGCGCGGGCTTCCCAATCTCGCAATTGGGTATTCCTGCCCCACGCCACTTATCTAGGTCATAGACCCCCGACAGACCGACTTGACAGGCTGTTTCCGTTCCCCAGAGTCCCTGGGCTACTACGTTTTCTAGTCCACGATGCAAAACCATCTCTGCTGCGGCATGGTCACGATGGGTTCGATACCCACATTCAGGACAATCATGCGCTCTGACTTCCAACCCTTTGCTGACCGCCGCAAAGCAGTTAGGGCAGGTTTGGCTCGTGCCGTTGGGGTTGACCTTAGCGAAGTAGACACCTCGTTTCCAACACACCCATTCCGTCAGAGACAAGAATTGCCCAAAGGCAGCATCCACACAATCTTTTCGCAGCATCCCTCGCGTCAATCCTTTGGTATTGAGGTCTTCTGCAAAGATAGTTTGTGCTTGGTCACAAAGTTTGTGAGCCGTCTTCAGATGGAAGTCTTTACGACGGTTTGCAATCCGATGGTGCATTCTGGCCACTTCGATTTGCGCCTTCTCCCAGTTTTGAGACCCCTTTTGTTTTCGCGCCGCTCTGCGTTGCAGCAATTTCAGCTGGCGCTGCATCGACTTGAAAAACTTAGGACGCTCCTGGAAACTGCCATCGGAAGCCGTCAAGAATCGCTCCAATCCCAGGTCAATCCCAATCGCTCGACCATGCACGGGCGCATCGGGAACCGATACCTCCGATTCAATGGTGACGACCACATACCATTGGGTTCCTCGCACCCTGGACAGTACCCGCACCTGCTTTACCTTGAATCCGTCAGGGATGGGGCGATGCAGGTTGATAGGCACTTCCCCGATTTTCGGTAGCTTGATAGCGAATCCGTTGATGGGGTTGCTTTTGAACTGAGGAAACACAAAAGACTTGAATTGACCAAACTTTTTGAACCGCGGAAATCCATTACCCCGCTTCTGAAAAGCTTCCCAGGTGTCGTGCAGTCTACGAATAGTAGTCTGCAACACCTGAGAATGCACCTGGCCCAAACGCGGGAATTCCTTCTTAGCTTTGGGCAGGTTGTTTTGTTGACGATGGTAAGACGGGAACGGCTCATCGGCAGGAATGATGTACTCCTTCTCCAACGAGCACCTGTCTACCAGACCAGATCGCGAAGCAATCCAGTCTTTGAGTTCGTGCAAAGCGTAGTTATACACACTTCTACAGGTCTCAAGCCAATCCAACAGTTGAGTCTGTTGGTTGGCATCTGGATAGATTCGGTAGGTGTAGTTCATCGTCAGCATAGCTGTAGTTTACCACAAGCTATAGCTACTGGTAAATGCTTGTCTCATCGGCATCGAGCCGATGAGATAAGCGCGGGGAGTCCATGTATCCCGACGCTGATGCTACGCATACAGCGCGGGACTTATAGCTCCCCGAACCCCTCATTAGTTAAACTTTGTCAAAGAGAAATATTTTTCAGCAATACCAAAATTCTAGTTATTGCTGAAAAGTGTAAATCATTTTAATGCTTTCTCAATTAATTCTTTTAAAGTAGATAATACTTCCTCTACTAGAATTTCCTGAGATTGATTAGTCGCTCTTTCTACCAGCTCAACTTTGCCAGATTTTAACGATCGCCCGGTAACTATTCGATAGGGAATTCCAATTAAATCTGCATCTTTGAATTTAACACCCGCTCGCTCATCTCGGTCATCTAAAATAGTCTCTATTCCAGCTTCATTTAATTCTTTATAGAGACTTTCTCCTACTTCTATTTGTTGAGCATCTTTAATATTAGGAATACAAATAACCACATGATAGGGAGCGATCGCCACAGGCCAAATTATCCCATTCTTGTCATAAGACTGTTCCACTGCCGCTTGGGCCAAACGAGACACACCCATACCATAACATCCCATGACTAATGGCACTTCCTCACCCTGTTCATTGGTATAGGTTGCCCCCATAGCTTCAGAATATTTTGTCCCCAATTGGAATATATGACCCACCTCAATTCCTCTAGCAGTGTCTAAAATTTGATTAGGGTCATGTACAGCGCGATCGCCTTTTTGAGCCTTTCGTACATCTAGCACTAATTTTGGCAATTCAAATTCCTGGCCCCAATTTGCCCCCATAACGTGATAACCAGATTCTTTACTACCTGTTGCGAAATTTGTCAAGCTTACGGCCGTCTGGTCTACCATTCGTAAGAACTTAGAACTTACCTCTTTACTAGAAGCAATATAGTCATCAGACAAATCTGGAGCAATATAACCCAAAGGTAAAGACTTAGCTGCCCATTTCTTTTGAGCCTCCACATCAGGCACATTCAAAGCTAAAACAGTTTTCGCCTCATAATTTCCAGCCAACTTAGTCAACTCATTCAACAACTTCACATCATTAACATCTTGGTCTCCCCGAATATTCACCAAAACTAAAACAGTCATTCCATTGTCATAAACTGCCTGGTATAAAACATTTTTCACAATATTAGTAGGAGAACATTTCAGAAACTTACACAGCTTTTCAATAGTCTCCGTGCCAGGAGTTTCCAACTTTTCATAACTCTCAAAAGGTGAAATTTCTGCATCAGGTGGGATAGAAACAGCTTTTTCCAAATTTGCTGCATACTTGCCATCCTCGGTATAGAGAATTTCATCCTCACCAGCATCGGCCAAAACCATAAATTCTTGAGACCCAGACCCACCAATTGCCCCAGAGTCAGCATCAACCGCTCGAAATTCTAATCCACTGCGACGTAACATATTTCGATAAGCCTTATCCATATCCTGATAAGTCTTTTTGAGACTTTCCTGGTCAGCATGGAAAGAATACCCATCCTTCATAATAAATTCCCGGCCTCGCATTAACCCAAACCTGGGGCGAATTTCATCCCGGAATTTGGTTTGTAGTTGATAGAGATGTAGAGGTAATTGGCGATAGGAGCGAATCATATCTTTAGCAACAGTAGTTATTACCTCCTCGTGAGTTGGACCTAACCCTAATTCCCGATTTTGACGGTCAATTAGAGAAAACATAATACCCTCAGCCTGAGTATAAGTATCCCAACGACCAGACTCTCGCCACAGGTCAGCAGGTTGAAGTTGAGGGAGGAGACATTCTTGGGCACCAGTGGCATCCATTTCTTCGCGGACAATTTTGGAGAATTTATTGAGGACCCGCAACATGAGAGGGAGATATGCGTAGAGACCACTGCCGATGCGACGAATATATCCAGCACGGATGAGGAGTTTGTGGCTAGGAATTTCTGCTTCTGCGGGGTCGTCTCGGAGAGTGACTAATAACATTTGAGATAGTCGCATGGTTGTTCCTTGATAGAAATAATGATTATTTCAGATAGTTTAGGACATCTGGTACTGCTTCACAGAAGTCAAAAATCAAAAGTTAAAAAGCAATATCCGCAACAAAAGCTCTGACTCTCTTAAATGAGTAAAAACTCCTATTGCGACATACGCAACAAAAGCTCTGACTCTCTTAAATGAGTAAAAACTCCTATTGCGACATACGCAACAAAAGCTCTGACTCT
>NZ_JAAHGM010000078.1:0-29712 GCF_010692625.1 Okeania sp. SIO2C2 | reverse complement strand
AGTATTTCTGACAACTTTTTTTGTTGGTTGCAAGATCATCAAGATATTTTTGCTCTACATCAAGCCAATCTGGGATTGGTTTGGGGATATACTCAGGTATAATCTCCTTCTGATAAAAGATTGAGGTGATTTTATTTAACTTTTTTCCTAAAGTCCAGCTAATTCCCATGTACGACTGTGTGCCTCTCAAATTTTGACTTTTGACAGCGGGTATTGGAAGATTGACAAATATTTGGCAAAAGTAAAGTAGATAATAACTACACAAGTCAATTCAGAGGTGGAATCAAAATGCAATTATCACAACGTTTAGCCCCCCTAAGCTTTAATGTATTTGCCGATATGGACCGGGCAAAAGCATTAGCAAAAGTAGCAGGGCAAGATTTAATAGATTTATCTCTGGGGTCTTCTGACTTACCAGCGCCTTCCAAAGCTTTAGAAGCGATCGCTCAATCTTTGTCAGATTCTACTACTCACGGCTATTCGTTATTTTCTAACACTCAAGCTTTTCGGCAAGCAGCAGCTCAGTGGTATACTGATAAGTTTGACATTCCAATAGACCCAGAAACTGAAGTCTTACCTCTAATTGGTTCTCAGGAAGGTACGGCTCATTTACCTTTGGCTATACTTAATCCTGGTGATTTTGCTTTACTGCAAGACCCTAGTTATCCTTCTCATAGTGGTGGGGTGTTTTTGGCGGGGGGTCAAGTTTACCCTATGCCTTTATTGGCAGAAAATGGGTTTTTGCCAGTTTTGGCAGACATACCTCCAGCTGTCTTATCTCAGGCAAAAATGATGGTTTTGAGTTACCCTCATAATCCGACAACAGCGATCGCTCCTTTATCTTTTCTCCAAGAAACTGTTGCTTTTTGCCAAAAACATAATTTAGTCTTAGTTCACGATGCTCCATATTTAGACTTTGTTTTTGATACCTTTTCTCAAGCACCCAAAAAACAATCTATCGCTCCTTCTATTTTTCAAGCTGACCCAGAAAAAACTGTTTCTATAGAATTTTTTACTATGTCTAAATCTTATAGTATGGGCGGCTTCCGAGTTGGTTATGCCATTGGTAATACTGAATTGATTCAAGCTTTGCGACAGGTTAAAGCTTGTATTGATTTTAATCAGTATCAAGGCATTCTCAATGGAGCGATCGCTGCTTTGACTGGTCTTCAAGAGGTAGTTAGAGAAACTGTAGATATTTTTCGCCAACGTCGGGATGTGTTTGTTGGGGCATTGCATAAAATTGGTTGGCCTGTGCCTATTCCATCGGCCACTATGTATGTATGGGCAAAGTTGCCGGAAGCATGGGCTAATAACTCTGTGGAATTCTGTGTGGACTTAGTGAAAAATACTGGGGTAGCAGTGGCCCCAGGAGCTGGTTTTGGCAAGGCTGGAGAAGGATATGTGAGGTTTGCTTTGGTTCATAAGTCGGAGATTTTGTCAAGGGCTGTTGAGAAAATTTCAGTGTTTTTGCAGAAATAATGTTTTGTGCTGCTGTTAACGCAATAGTGGGTTAAATTAATTTAAAAGTTCGTCATAGTGAGTGTTTCCTGAGAATATCCTGGGGAAACACTCGCTTTTATTTTGGATTTTTTTGAAATGGGAAAAAATGATTATTTATAGAAGTAATTAATTGATTATATGGACGATAATTTTTGTATTGATAATGATTTCGGTAGAAATACATAAGTGTTTTCTAGGAGTTTTTCTAAATACTAAGCTTCACTAAAACTTCATATAAAAATCACCGAAAAATATAGACATTTGGTGAGAAAACTGCTTATAATTAATTTCAGCTCAATAAAAAAGGTTAAATGACTGGCAAACAGTATAAAACCTAACTAAAGGTGCATTGTTATACAAAAGAGTAAACAAAAATCATAAGTTTCAGTGATTTGAAACACACAGAATATCTTGTTACTTATGCTTTGATAAACATAATAGATAAATTTCAATTTCACCAGTCAATATATATTTTTCAATCTAGCTAACTCTGACAAAACACAAATTAAATTAAGGAAACGAAAATTATGGCAGGATTAGTAAGGAAATTTTTAGCAAGTGCTTCCGTTGTTGCTGGTATGAGTGCAGTTTTCGGCGCTCCTGCAATGGCTGTTGGCTTCACTGCGATAGGTACAGATTTAATATTGCGCGAACAAGTAGGTACTGGCTTTGAAGTAACTGATGACTTGACTCAGTTAAATTCAATCCTACAAGGAGATAGTTCTAATCCTGGTGGCAATGTAGAGTTAGGTAGTAGCGATACAGGTGGTAATCCACTTGCTGGAGTAGAAGCTGACAATATTCAGGGAGGAACTGCTACATTTACTAATGTAACTGAGGATATTTACAATACTCAGGATTGGCGAGATACTACTGGTAAGGCTTGGTTCTCTGATGCTTGGGAACAAGCTGTCGAGAAAAACTCAGGTGCTAGCCCACTTATATCTGCTGCTAACGAAGAGATGTTTTACGGTATATTTGTCGGCCAAGGAGGACTTGACATGATTACTGACCCGAATATTTCCTACATCAACGAAGTTGGTGATGATGTTGTAGTTGGTTTAGCAGGTCACCTCAACTTAGCAGATAGATTCAGATTCAATTCCTTTCTAGCAGCAGCGTTAGAAGGTGTGCAAATGAGTGAAATCTTTGCATACGATATTAATGGAGTTACTGGTTACGGTTGGAGTAACTCCGCTACTGCTAGTGGGTTAGTTGACAATGATGGCTTCTCTTTCAGTGGTAACTATGAAGTTGTTATAGAAGGAGGGGGTGGTATTTTATCTGAAGATGTACCTGAGCCTTCTACAATATTAGGTCTAATGGCTATCGGTGGTTTGGCTGCTGCTACTAAGCGTAGGTCTGCAAAGTAAAGCATTAGAAAGAATATCTTCTTTGTTTTTGTTAGTGAGTATTAAGGTCTAGAGAGGGAGTTGATGAGACTCCCTGATTTTTTTGTGATGTTGCAAAGCGTAGGGGCGGGTTTGGCGTTAAATTATGAGGCTCAACTACCACATTAGATGAACTCACCCCCCCAATAATACAATGCACGCCCATTAGCTGTTTCAGTCCATTAGTGGCGGACACGCCTAAAATGTTGCAATCATAGGGGTGGGTTCGGCGTTAAATTATGAGGCTCAACCACCACATTATACCATTTCTCAAAAAGAATGCTATATCTGATTCGGTGGGGAAGTATGGGAAGTGTGGGAGGTGGGGGGAGAGGTTAAAAGTAGGAAAATCTATACTAACCGACTAATAATTGTCAAAAACAGACTTTGAATATTGGTAATTATTTGACTATTGAAGTATAGCTGAAGTATAGCATTGCTTTTGGTAATTGGTATTAGATGAACCCGCTCCCCTGCCCGAATAATCTAACGCACCATTTTAGCGTCAGTCTAGAATGAAGGGCGGGTTTTGAGGAGTATATTCCTAATTTCCAAGCTTTTGGTTAAACCCGCCCCTACTGCGCAATAAAATCAAAAAAACTAGCAGCCAGAATATATCTAAATATTCTGACTCCTGACTTTTAATTTTTCCTGATAAAAACCCTTTTTTAGAGGTCGTTTTTCAGTTCTGTAATTTATTTATAACTATGCTGATATCTAAGGATTTGGGCAAGTTCCACTAACACAACTATAATATGCACTACTACCACCCTTATTGATAACACAATTTGCTCCAACTTCTATGTTATTCCCAGCTCCCATTGCTTCTGCAATACACATTCCTGTATCAAATGCTCCTATCTGTTCTGAGACACAGGCTAAATTAGCAGTACAGCCATTAAGAGTAACAGAGGTCAACCCACCTGTATTATTTTCTACTACTGCTGTTCCACCACTATAAGTATTTCCATCTGAAAGTAGCATATCTTCGAGAGGCCAGTCAGTAAAAGTAACTTCCTGAGCTACACTAGGTGCTGCAGCAAAGAAACTTAAAAAAGCTGTAGAAGCGATCGCTGTAAGTAATTTTTTCATGGATATATTTACCTGTAATGTCAATAGTGAACAAAAATTATTGATTATCAGAATTTAGATATTTGGGAGCTAATAAGTATTTTTTTTATACCCTCAGCCTCCTCAATAACTAGGTTACCTTAAAAACTATAAAATCTAACTTATTTCAACAAGAAGAAAAATTAGTGAGTTTTTAGTTTTAGCCAATCTACACTCTTGTTGAATTACATCTACTATCCTAACCAGAAAAAACAGGATCGCCAACTAGAGTAAATACGCAAATTTTTTTTAAAGATAATATGAAGATAGGATTATATGGTAGAAATGATACCTAGATAGATATAGACAGGGTCTCAACTATGGGTAATTTTTGCTCCAACTAGATTGATGTACATATTATAAATCTAAACTATGAAAGGAACTAATATCAGTCAAGTACCAGTACTATGAAAGGAACTAATATCAGTCAAGTACCAGTTCAGGCAGTTAGATTTATGAAATTAGCTGGAATTATCTTGGTACTATTTACTATTATCAATTATGTTTTACTTCTATTTACTATCAAGATAGGAGATACAGACTGGAGTCTCAATTTCACAACTACAATAGTAGAAGAAGGTATTTTACCAATTTTAGGAATAGCCTTAATGTTTTGTGCCTATGGCTTTGAAGAAATTCTTGGTTTAGCTCCAACACAACCTAAACTTAGCTGGAATAGCTTAAAATTTTGGGTTTATTTATTATCTTTTTTCTTCGGTATAATATTTTTGCTAATTATTCCTCTGCATATTAGTAATACTTTAGCAGTAAGCAATGAAGCAGTGGAAACAGCAAATCAAACCGCCAAAGAAGAGAAAGAAATATTAGAACAACGTTTAGATCAGCAACAAAATATAATAGGTGATATGCTCCGGGATAGGCAAAAATTAGAGGCTTTTACAATAAAAAGACAATTGAGCGAAGAACAAATAGCTAATTTAGAAAAGTTTAAGAATAATCCTAATGCTTTTAAAGTCAAAGTAGAAGAAATTCGCTCAAATGTAACACAACAAATAGAAAGGAAACAACAGCGAGAAATACAAAAATCACAACTATCAACTTTTCATTCCAGTATCAAAATAGGTTTAACAAGCTTATTACTGGCAAGTTGTTATTTAACTATTGGTTGGAGTGGTTTCAAAGGTAATAACCCCAGAAGAGTTCGCTAATAAGATTTTTGTTGCGGGATTATTGATGGTAGGAGCAGGTTATGAATTAATTTTGATGGCGATAATTGAATTAACTAAACCTGCTCCATCCAGTTAGGGGCGGGTTCATCTGAATAATTTGTAACAGCATTAACTTAACGCCGAACCTGCCCCTACTATTTCTGTCGCTCTATTTTCAAGGCAGCAATAACTTTTTCATACTCCACTTTAACCTGAGAAAAAATCTCTATTGCTTCTGCTGGAGTAGAATTTTCTGACTCATAAGCTAAACGAGCCATAATTTCTAATTCTTGACAAATTTTATAAAGAATCATTGCTCCTAGAGTACCACTAATAGACTTGAGAGAATGAGCAGCATTCTTAAGTATAAGTGGATCGGCTTGATTAATAGCAATATTAATATTCTCTAGAAGTTCGGGAGAAGTATCTAAATAAATATCTATTACTTCATCTAGAGCTTCTACTTCTTTTAACCCTTCTATTACCTTACTCTCAAGAATAGTCTGTTCTGTGAAAATGTGATTATCGTCTGGAACGGTTGCTGGAGATAAATTTGATTGTGGGAAAGTCAATTTTTCCTTTCCTTCTGACACAACAGACTTAGCTTTACTTAAAGCTTCTATAAGTTGCTCCATCCGTATTGGTTTACTAATATAATCATCCATTCCTGCAGCTATACATTCTTCACGATCGCCCTGCATAGCATTAGCTGTCATAGCAATAATTCGAGGTCTTCGCTGAGAAACTTTTTCAGGATGTTCTGTGATATTTTCATATTTTTGCCGAATACGACGAGCAGCTTCTAGGCCATCCATCAAAGGCATCTGTACATCCATCAAAACCACATCATAAGGCAAACTAAATACAGCTTCTAAAACTTCTAAACCATTACTAGCAACATCAGCACGATATCCCATGCGTTGTAAAATTTGTAAAGCTACTTTTTGATTAACTAAATGGTCATCTGCTAATAATATTCGCAGCGGTAATTGTTCTGCTAATAAAGGAATAGTTTGAGAATTCCATTTACTATTATTGTTTGTGATTCTAATTTCAAAACCTTTACCAGAAAAAATATTTAGTAAGGTTTCATAAAGCTGAGATTGTTTAACAGGTTTATTAATAATGGCTGCAAATAATTGATAAAAATCATTAATTTCTTGCCTACCGAAAGAAGTCAAAATCACTAGAGGTAAATCCCGATACATTGGATTTTGACGAATTTTATTTGCTAAAGTTAAACCATCAATTTCAGGCATCTGCATATCTATAATTGCTAGATCAAATTTGTACTTTTTAGTCATTAAATCTAAAGCATGAGTAGCATTTTCAGCAGTGCTAACTACCATCCCCCAAGATTCAGTTTGTTTCAACAAAATTTTTCTATTTGTAGTATTATCATCAACTATTAGTATTTTTTTGTCTATTAAACTATGTCGATTATTATCTAAATAATTAGTTTGAATTAATTGATCTTTGACAGTTTTAATGCTACATTCTGTGACTATTGTAAAATAAAAATTTGAACCTAATTTTTCGTTGATATACTCTAATTTTTCATCTAAAAACTTATAGCCTGCTGGGGGATTACCTCCAACTGCACCCATACTTTCAACCCACATTTGACCACCCATCATTTCAGCTAATCTTTTACTAATAACTAGTCCTAAACCTGTACCCCCATATTTCCTACTGGTAGAAGAATCAACTTGACTAAAAGACTTAAATAAACGATTCATGAGAGTAACAGGAATACCAATACCTGTATCTCTGACTGAAAATTGTATTTCATATACGGGAAAAATATCACAATTATCAAATTCTGAGCTATTTTTTGCCTTTAAATTCTGTGAATTTTCTTCTGCTTCTAGCCGTCTACTGCTAACAGAAACTAATACCTCACCATTAGAGGTAAATTTTACCGCATTGCTCAGGAGATTAACTAAAATTTGACGTACGCGAGTAATATCTCCGATAATAGTAGTTGGAGTTTCTGGAGGGATGAAATATACAAGTTCTAAATTCTTTTCACTAGCTTTTGCTGCTAACAAGTCAACAGATTCTTCTAGACAATGTTGTAAATCAAAAGGATTTGCTTCTAAATCTAGTTTCTCAGATTCTATTTTTGAGAAATCAAGTATATCATTAATGAGTGTAAGTAAAGTCTCACCACTACTACGAATAGTCTGGACAAAATCTTTTTGGTCTGTTTTGAGAGGAGTATCTAATAGTAAACCAGTCATGCCAATAACTGCATTCATCGGGGTTCTAATTTCATGGCTCATAGTAGCTAAAAATTCACTTTTTGCTCTAGTTGCAGCGAGTGCTTCATCTCTAGCTTTTGCTAAATCATTAGCGGTTTGTTGACGTTCTAATTCTCCACCTATCCACTGAGCCATTAGTTTTAATAACTCTTTATCTACGGCTTTCAAAGGTTCATTTAGGACTTGAGGACTCCAGAAATTGAGAGTACCATAAACTGAGTCTCCCACCATAACTGACGTTCCCATATAAGCTTCGATTTGGAAAGCCATATCTACTGTGATACAAAAACCTGAATATTGAATAGATTCAAAACATATTGGCTGTTCTGCTATTGCTGCAAAAATAAATGTTTTTTCTAAGTCAAATTCTTCTCCTTTCAAAATAGAATTATCTGGAGTTTTAGCTGCAACAATAGTATATTTATTATCTTCAATTCTAGACAATACTCCTATTTCTAGGCCGAACTTTTGACAGCCCATTTCTAATAATTTTTGGAGGCGTTCATAAAAACAGAAGATAATAGAATTATCTTGATTTGTACCTTGACAAGGAGTAGAAGTTATTTCGTACAATCTCCGAATAGCAGCTTCACTTTCTTGTAATTCTTGTTCTCTTTGTTTACGGTCAGAAATGTCACGAGAAACTGCAATTATTTCTTGTACTTTCCCCGTTTCAGGATCGCGAATTGTACGAGCGGTGGTTTCGAACCAAATATATTTACCTTTTTGACAAAGAACGCGGTAGGCAATAGTGTAAGTTACGGGATTGTTAATAATAGTGTGATAAGCTTTGGCAATTGCTTTAATATCTTCAGATGCAAAAAACTCTTTTGGATGAGTACCAACAATTTCTAATGGAGAATATCCCATCAGGTTGCGACAAGCGGGGGATACATAAAGGAAAACCCCATCTGGAGAGTGACGAGAAATCATATCAGTGGAGTTTTCTGCCATTAGTCTATATCGTTCTTCGTTGTCTTGAGATTCAAGTTGAGAATGTTGTAAAGCTTCTAGCATTTTATTCATAGTCTGAGCTAGGTTTGACAACTCATCATCCCCTGGCATTGGTACGCGCATTGAAAGGTCTCCACTAGAAGCTATTTTATTAACTATTTTGTTTAATTTTGAAATACGAGAGACTAACAATTTTTCTCTGAGTGCCAGCATAACGATCCCAAAAACTAGACCTACTATTACCGATGAAAAAATAAAGTAACTCCAAAACGAGCGACTGTGGTGGCGGATAATTCGATCTACTTCTCTTTGTAAAATTAGAGGAGGTTGAGTATCGATATCTTTGACAGTTCTATAACCATTTACTCGATCGGAATTGAGCGGTTCTAGGACTATTTCTGAAGTTTTCAGTTGCCGATAAATTTGTTGCGAGTTATTTTCCCACCGACTAAAAGTTAGTGATAATTTTGTTAATTCAGCTAACTTTGCTATTGTTGCATCATTTAGATAGCACCCAACAATGAGGATGTTATTGTTTAGATGGCGTTGGTGATTTGAGGTATGATGTCTTGTCCGGATAAGAGCGCAAACAAAAAACTTTCTTCCTCTACTACTCTTTCTTCTTCTTTCTTTGTTCCTGACTCGGTCCGACTGACTTCCCCTCCTGGGAGGGGGAGGGGCGAGGGGTGGGTTGACTCCTAAATAATTAAGATTAATATCATACACTAATTCACCAAGGACGTTTAGACTATCTATTTCATTCAAAATAGGAGTATCAGCGATCGGGAGATAAGTTTCTGGTAAAAGAATAATACCTGTTTGCTGACTTATATTTTTACCTATAGGTAGATATTTTTTTAAGTTCTCAGATATTAGTATTTCTGTTTGTTGACTTCCATCGAATTCTTGACTAAATAAAATTTCTCCTCGAGCATTAAGTAGTAATAGAAAGTTCAGTTTTTGATTAATCCCAAAATTATCGACTGAATTAAAATCAATAAATTTATTTATATTATTGGACTCTAGTTTATTCTGATCAACTAACTTTTTTGATAAGGCAAATATTCTATCCTGTTTTACTTTTACAGATAAATTAGACATCTCATCATCTAATAGATTTAATGATAGATTTAATGCCCTTGCTACATCTAAATAAACGTAATAGACTTCCAAATTTTGGCAGCCATAAAACAATATCATTGATGCTGTAATAAACAACACCACTATCAAACTAGCCATCGCCGTACTAATAACTATTAATGTTTTTTGACGAAGTTTCATCGGGTCTTTCCCTATTGCTCTTATGCAACAAACCACTACAAATTCTTGTAACTCTTGTTGGAACATAAGAATTATGAATTAGTGATTCGCTTTTCCCTAATGGTTACTACCCTAGACATGATTGTGTCTAAAAGTGTTCTTTAAATTTTCTATCCTAGAAATAGTTTCCTAATTACAGCGTAGCAATTTCAAATAGCAAAAGGTATGAATATCTCCACAAAATTATCAGGGTTTTCTCAGGATATGTAGCTAAATTAATGACAATTGTAGTTTAAATATTTTTTACCCATAATTAAGTTTAAGATGAAGTTTATCGCTAAATGGCCGAAAAATCTCAAATTAGGGCGGTGGAAACTCGAGCCATCGTCTTTGCAGACACGCCTAACATTGGGTATTGCATTATTTTCAGTATTAGGACTAGGGAGTGTAGCCTTGTGGACAAGTTGGAAGATGCAGCAATTGTTGATAGTCACTCATAAGCATAACATTGAGCAGATAGCTGAACGTTTTCCCAGAGATGTTGAAATGTACAGTGAAACGTGGTATGTCAAGAAAAGTTTACAGAAAGCTATTGATAATTTAACATTGGCCAATGTATTTATTTGGGTCAAAAATCAGCAAGGTACTGTGATAGTTCAATCACAAAATTTCCAGAGTGACAGTGACCACTTTGTTTTAAAATCTTTAGCTGAAATGCCCTCAAAACCCTTAGTTTATCCAATAAATGGACGCTATTTTGTGTTATGTGGTGGTCCTTTAACAGTTAATGGGATGAATGTTGGTAAACTTTATATCGCTCTAGACATTTCCCGCGATCAAAAGATGCTAGTGACGATGGTTATGAGTTTAAGTGTGGCAAGTATTTTGGCAATAATTGGAGTAACACTTGCTATAACTGTTTATATTCAACGTTCTCTCATACCTCTGCGTCATATTAGTCAACTTGCTGATAATGTTAATGCCGATATTCTAGATCGAGCAACAGTTTCTTTAGAACGCGCTCCTAGTGAAGTAAAGGAGTTGGCGAGAACTTTAGATACTATGTTAGGCCGGTTGTCTGATTCTTGGGAACAGCAAAGACAGTTTGTGAGTAATGTTTCTCATGAGTTAAGAACTCCTTTGACTATTGTTTCTGGTTATCTTCAGAGTCTTTTGAGAAGGGGTAATAATTTAACAGAGACTCAGAAAGAAGCTATCGAAATAGCTTCTGGGGAAGCACAACGTACTGTTGAATTATTGAAAGATTTGCTGGAGTTAGCTAGAGCAGATAGTGGACAAATTCATTTTCATTTAGAAGCGGTTGTACTGAATGATTTGGTAGCAGAAGTAGTAGAAATGGCTAAACAATTTAGTGGTCGAGAAATTATTCTGAGGTTTGGTAATGGAAGTGATTTTGTTAATCTAGAGCAAATATTTAGTGATAATAAAAATTCAATTATTACAGAAAAAAGTAATCTAGTCTCTACCCAGATTGGCAACTCTAAAAAACTAAGTTTAGAGCAAAATATCAATAATAATTATATTGCTAGTAAATTAAGTTTAAAATCAAAAAATATTGTCGGTAAATCACAATATCAGATTGATAAAACTATAAATTTATCGTTAATTGAAGTCATGGTAGACCGCAATCGCTTCAAACAGGTTTTACTAAATTTAATTGATAATGCTGTTAAATATTCTGGTGAAGATTCTCCTATAATTTTAAATTTGTGTCAACAAAGTGGTGAAGCGATCGTTCAGGTATGTGACAAAGGTCAGGGTATTTCTTTATCACAACAAGCTAAGATTTTTGAACGTTTTTATCGAGCGGATGAAGCTAGAAATCGTTCTGGTGGAGCTGGTTTAGGTTTATCTATTGTTAAAACTTTGGTAGAAGGAATGGGAGGAACTATTCAAGTTTATTCAAAGTTAGATCGAGGCAGTATATTTACTGTGAAATTTTCAGTGAAACAATAGCTTTTGTTGTTTGCAATTATAGCGGTTTTCACATAGTATATACTACAGCGATCAAGTATTTTTATACTACCTATTCCCTGCTTCTTGTTCCTTAGCTCCCGCGCGCAAAAATAATTTTGTAGTCTACTTAAATGAAAAGCGCTGTAAGCATTTATCTTTTTCTTTTGGGTTTAATACCCCGCCATCTACACGGTGTTTACAATTGGTTGGGGTTTGTAGATACAAAGTGGTAGGTCGTTGACTATCCCCATCCACTTTTTCCTTCTTCCTTCTTCCTTCTTCAAGGAAATTGATTTGTACAGCTTAATTTTAATCTTTCCCTGTTTCGGAAAATTCTCTAATACCAATTTGATCAATATTTGCTACAAATAACTAGATTATTTATTAGGAGTCAGGAGGGAATAAAGAAGCAAGAATAAAGAAGCAAGAATAAAGAATAAAGAGGAGAAAAAGAAGACATAGGAGGAAAATAAGAAAGTTTTTTTATCACTAATTATCCGGACATTATCATTTTCTTTGTGGGTTTAATACCCCACCGTCAACGGGGGTGTTCAAAATTACTTGGGGGAGCGAATCCCCATGTAATTTTCCTCCTGTCTCCTGTCTCCTGTCTCCTGTCTCCTTCTTCAAATAACAATCTTATTTGAGTTTTTAGGTCTTCTAGACTTTTAGGAAACTCTTAACTGGAAATAGGAAATAGGGAATGGGAAACACCGAAGCAATAAAATTTTTATCAATCATTCCTAATTACTATATATAGCAATCTTATTTGAGTTGTGAGATATTGTAGATTTTAGGGAATAGCGGTGTGACCCCGCATCGGCGTTAGATGCAAGCGATCGTTAGCGCAGCTTCCTGTAGGGTGGGATGGCGTTTTGCTCCGCAAAATATCAATCTTTCAAGAAATTGTACAAAATGATAGTACAAAAAAATCTCCTATTATGTTGATATAACAGAATGCAAAAAAACTGAAAAAAAATTAAAAAATTCAGAGTTTAAGTACCGTGCATTTATGCAAGATGTGGGTGAGGCAATTTTAATTGCTGATTTACAGGGAAAGATTATAGAAGCTAACTATAAAGCTACAGAAATATTGGGTTATCACAGAGAAGAACTTGTGCAAATGCACGCCAAACAAATCCATCCACCAGAAATACACCAAAAAGTAATAGCGACAATACTGGAAACAGCAAAAAATGGCAAAAATGTTATACCAAATATTCTAGCTTTGAGGAAAGACGGCAATTGGATTTGGATAAATATTATTTATAAAATTATTCAGTTAGAGAATGATGAAAAATTTTATCAAGTAATTTTTCAAGATATCACTTCCTATGTTTTAGCTGAAGCAGTAATAAAAGAAAGTGAAGAAAAATTTCGTGGGACTTTTGAACAGACTTTAATGGGAATATTTTTGGCTACTTTATCAGGAAAAATATTCCGAGTTAACCAAGTATTTAGGAATATTTTTGGATATAGTAATGCCGATTTATCAAAGTTAAACTTGGTGGATATTATTTATACAGAAGAACGGCAAGATTATCAAATTAATTTACGCTCTATTCTGGCAGAAAAGATACAAAACTATTCAACTGATAACCGTTTAATTCACAAAAAATGTAAAATTATTTGATCATATTTGAATATATCTTTAATCAAAACTTCCCAAGAACCAAAATATTTAATTGGCTTGATTAAAGATATTACTCAGCGTAAACAAATGGAATTAGATTTAAAAAAAAGTGAAGAACGTTGGGAATTAGCATTGCGTGGCAATAATGATGGTATATGGGATTGGAATATTAAAACTAATGAATGTTTTTATTCAACTGGGGCGAGAGAAAAAACCATTATCTTTAATCATGTGCGATATAGACTTTTTTAAAAAATATAATGATACCTATGGACATCAACAAGGTGATGAGTGTCTTCAGCAAGTAGCAAAAGCTATCTCGAAAGTAGTCAAACTCCCGACAGATTTAGTAGCTCGTTATGGAGGAGAAGAATTTGCTATTATCTTATCTAATACTAATCTAGAAGGAGCAATTCATCTCGCCAATATAGTTCAACAGCAAGTATATAAATTACAGATTCCCCATCGAAATTCACCAATATATAAACAAGTTAGTCTAAGTTTAGGAGTATCTAGTATTATCCCATTTCCTGAAGCCACTTATCAAAGTTTAATTGCAGGAGCAGATCGAGCACTTTATCAAGAAAAAGAAAAAGGTAGAAATCAGGTGATTCCTTATGTAGGTGATATAATTATGAATTAACTAAAAGATCGAACTTAAAATTTAAAATTATATTTTATAATTTTTGACAAGTCTTCCTATCCGACTCAGGAGACTAATATCAAATCCCGTAGCATTGGTGTAATTAGATAAAGAGTGCGGGGACTCACCCCTAACCCCTCCCAGGAGGGGGAAATCTTGAAAGATTTGGCAATGGCGCTCAGATGGAACATTTTTTTAGACCAAATTCAAAGGATTTGATATAGCTTATTAAATGCCTTTTTATATCATGTCTCTTTAAATAACCGCTTCGGAAAAATTTAGGGAGTAGGGAGTAGGGAGTAAGGAGTAGGGAGTAGGAAGTAGGGAACAAGGGGAAATTTAAAAAATATTTTCTCTCAAGAGAAGAACATTTTTATTATGGCTAATTAATGAGACTTGATATTGCTACTTAGTATTGATGACTGACTACTCTCGTTCCTGCTAATACTAATTTGATGTGAGACTGCACAGGATGAGGTATTAGGTCGTAGATCTTAGGTATTGGGTGTTATATCAAATACGGTTGAATATTTATTATATAGTTGGGAGCGGGGGAGTGAGGGAGTAGGGGAGTAGGGGAGTAGGAGGAGGTTAAATATTGAAGTAATACCAATTTCATAAACTGAAACAACACTTGTAAAAGTATCTATCAAGCTTGAAAACTAAGGTGTCAAGTTATGTTTAGTCTGACTTTAGGAAATTGGTATAATTATAGGATTATAAACAGATATTATATAATAGGATTCTATGTGTAATTAACCAGATTTGATATTATACAAATTTTATGTGAGGTGGCACACAATTATGAAATTTATTAACTTGTCTATCTCGATATACACTCAATCCCAATCAATATATTATTCTATGCAGCTTCTTATTAATTTGGTATAATCTCATATCCGGATAATTAACGATCAAAAAACTTTTTCCCTTCAAGCCTTTTCTTCCCTTCTGCCTTCTACCTTTCTTTCTCCAAAGTTTAAGTATTCAACCAGACATGATATAACTGTAGAGAAACTCAATAAAATTGCTATAAAACAACTAATCGAAAATTATATACCATGAAATTAAATATTATTTACAAGCTAAAACTTAGGTTATCCAAAACACTAGAAAAACTCAAATTCCTACAGATATTAATTATATTTGTCATTCTCTTAGGATTGTGGGCAGCATTTGATTTCTCAACTAATATATTGGCTGAATTTTTATGGTTTGAAGAACTTAATTATTTGCCCGTACTAATAACTAAATTGCAAACAGGAACTTTATTATGGATAATTACTTTTGTAGTTACATCAGTCTTCTTTTTAGCAAATCTCAGACTAGCGAGTATATTTAAGTATCCAAAAAATCACAATCGAAAAACCAAAGTATATGAAGAAATAATGCTAATTCAACCAGTAACTATGCCATCATGTAAATTGCGTATTGAACCCTCATTTAGTCTAGGCTGGTTGTTATGTTTAGTATTAGGATTAATTTTATTAATAGGACTGATTCTAACCCATTATATTCAGGTATTTACTGATTACTGGTATCCTGATTTCACAGTTGCAAAGGTATCTCCACAAATTCCTTCAGAATTTAGCGTAGAATCAATTTGGCAAATATTCAGTCAAATACCGTCTAACTGGTGGCTATTAGGATTATTTATTGTATTAGGTATTGTTATCACTGTTAATCCTATATTATGGTTAAGTATATTTGCGATAGTGCTAAGTTTAATTTTTAGTTTTATTCTTTCAAATCATTGGGGAAATATATTACAACTATTTAATGCTACTCCCTTTGCTGAAAGAGAAGATTTATTTCATATCAATATCAGTTTTTATGTTTTTCAAATTCCCGTATTACAATTATTAAAATTTTGGTTAGTAGGATTATTTTTATATGGACTGGTCGCTTGCACTCTCATCTATTTATTGTCTGGAAATAGTCTAAGTAAAGGCAAATTTTATCAATTTTCCCAACAACAACAACGACATCTTCATGCTTTAGGTGGAGGCTTTATATTAACCATAGCCTATAGTTACTTTCTAGGTTGTTTTGAATTACTTTACTCTCCACGTGGTGTTATTTATGGTGCTGGCTACACAGATGTCAAAGTTCAGCTTCCTGCTTATATATTTTTGGCATTTTTAGCATTATTAATTGCATTATTTTTGTTTTGGCAAGCAATTTTTTCTATTAAAGATATTCAACCTTATATTGAAGCCAGTCTCCGATTTTTACGTTTGAGTCGAAGAAGGAAAAAAAAGAAAAAATTGAGTGCAAAATTATTTGCTGATAGCTATTCATTAAGGGCTATATTAACATGGTATTTAGCCATCGCAGCAGTAACTGGTTGGTTATTACCAGAAATTGTACAAATAACCATCGTACAACCTAACGAAATAGAACGAGAAAGTCCATATATTAAACGTAGTATTAAATTTACTAGAGAAGCATATTTCGATCCAGAAAAATTAGAAGTAAAACTATTTGACCCAGAAAATCAACTTACCTATACTGACTTAATAAAGAATAAATTAACCATTGAAAATATTCGCCTTTGGGATACAAGACCAATTTTACAAACGAATCGACAATTACAAGAAATCAGACCATATTATGAATTTAAAAATGCCGATATAGACCGCTATACATTCCTGAAGAAAAAAGAAGAAAGAACAAAAAATAATCCTACCGAAAAACAACAAGTAATCATCGCAGCTAGAGAACTAAACTATGAATCTGTGCCTCAACCAGCACAAACTTGGGTCAATGAACATTTAGTCTATACTCATGGCTATGGTTTTACTCTTTCTCCAGTTAATCAAGTTGAAGAAAGTGGATTACCAGAATATTTCGTTAAAAATATCGGACCAGATCCAACTCTTAAAAAGAATAGTACCTTAGAAGTATTAGAAAGGATTAGATTCAGTATTCCTATTGGTAAACCTAGAATTTATTATGGAGAACTTACCAATACTCATGTCATTACTTCCACTGCGGAAAAAGATAGAGAATTAGACTATCCCAGTGGAGAAACAAATACCTATAACACTTATAGTGGCAGTGGTGGTATTGTCATCGGTACAAGCTGGAAAAGATGGGTATTTGCTAAATATTTGAAGAACTGGAGAATGTTATTCACTAATAAATTTATACCTACAACTAAAGTCTTATATCGCCGCAATATTAATGCCAGAGTTCGATCGATCGCCCCGTTTTTGCGTTATGACCAAGACCCATATTTAGTAGTAGCTAATCCTCAATTCGGCAAACAAGATGTTACTCAAACAACTCCCAGTTACCTCTACTGGATTTTTGATGCTTATACTACAAGCGATCGCTATCCTTATTCTGACCCAGAAAATAACGAATTTAATTATATTCGTAACTCAGTAAAAGTTGTAATTGATGCCTACAATGGCTCAGTAAAATTCTATGTTGCTGACCCTAAAGACCCAATTATTACAACCTGGAAAAAAGTTTTTCCTAATATGTTTTCTCCCATAGCAGAAATGCCAAAAAGTCTCTATGCTCATATCCGTTATCCAGTAGATTTATTTAAAGTACAATCCGAACTATTGGCAACTTATCACATGGATGACCCCCGTGTATTTTATAATCGGGAAGATTTGTGGCGGGTACCTATTGAGATTTATGGTAATCAACAGCAGAAAGTAGAACCTTATTATTTAATTACAAAATTACCAGCAGAAACTTCAGAAGAATTTATTCTTTTTCTACCCTATACTCCAGCAAGTCGTAATAATTTAATTGCTTGGTTGGCAGCTAGATCGGATGCACCAAATTACGGTAAATTACTTTTATATCAATTCCCTAAACAACGATTAATATATGGTCCTGAACAAATTGAAGCTTTGATTAATCAAAATCCAGAAATATCGCAGCAAATTTCTCTTTGGGATCGTCAAGGATCGAAAGCAATTCAAGGAAATTTATTAGTAATACCAATTAATCAATCCTTGCTCTATGTGGAACCGATTTATTTAGAAGCAGAGCAAAATAGTTTGCCAACTTTAGCTAGAGTTATTGTTTCTTATGAAAACCGAATTGTAATGAAACCAACTTTAGATGAAGCATTAAAAGAAGTTTTTGAAGTAGAACCATTAGAACAACCCTTAGTTGTGCCACCTTTGGAATAGGTCGATGAAAAAGGAAGAAGGAAGAAGGAAGAATAATCTGGCTTTGTCTGAGTTTTAAGCTTTTGATATGTCAAATACAGTAATGGCGACTACCATATCATCACAACTTGTTTTTCTCAAATATAGTATTAGGAAAATATTCTAATTAATCTTTTCTTTTGCAGGTTTAATGCCCCACCGTTAACGGGGGTACTTAAAATTGTTTAGGGTGATAATATCAAATCCGCCTAGTTGCACATAGATCCAATAACGTAATAATCAGGGTTTTAAGCTATTGATTGTGAGGGTATTTAACCGGATTTGATATAAGACACGAAGTGGCCTGTCCTTGATTATTCATAAGCAATTTTCCCTTTCCTAGGGAATGCTGCACAAACAGCATAGCTGCCTTCTTTAATCATTAGACCTCTTGCAAAAGTTTTAATTACATCAATTAAAGATATTAAATCAACAATTTAATCTCCCTATTCCCTAACTTATGCAAGAAGTCTATAGTATTGTCCACTGCTAAACCTGCTTCTATTCAATTCATAAAATTTAAGTTTTATATAGCTATAGCTAAGGCTAGATTATCACGTTATTTGTGATAGTTATTAATACCAAGCGTGAAAAAAAATAATTCTACAAAAAAAAGACTAAAAATTATGCCTAAAAATAACTTTTACAATCCTATAATCTAGCTATTTCGACTGTGATTTATTTTTTTATGATTTGTTTATTACTTCTTTCTTGCTGATATTACTTGTAATCAACACTTATCAAGTTGATATAACATCTTTATATCCTAATAAAAAATAGCTCTTAACTGTTATCTTTTGTAAAACAAAGATTAAAAGATATGAATCATCTATAATGTATTGAGATTTAATTTCTTATTTCTTAATAAGATTCAAACAAAATATTAACACATTAGAAAAATAATTATAGTAATCCCAAATGATTGATAAAAAATCTCAGGATATATAAAAACTCTGAAACTTTTACCCCTGTTCCCTAAATTCAAAGATATTTTTACTCACAACTGAAACATGATTACTATATAAGTATTCTTACTCTGTTATCAAATCAAACAGCATCATAAGTAACAGTAAAATTTCATAACTTTAGATATGATTAAAATCATAAAGTTAAAAATATATCAAAATCTTAAATAAAAATGAAAGTAGAAGAAGCATTGGAAGTTCTGGAGACAGTTTTACCTCCAGGCTCCTTAAACACTGTGAAAATAATGGTATTTTCTCAAGCATGGTTCGGAAAAGGATATGCTGAAATAGCAGAACAAGCAGGTTATGACTCAGACTATATTAAAGGAGTAGCTGCCAACTTATGGCAGAATCTATCAACTGTACTAGGCGAAAAAGTCACCAAGAAAAACTTTCGTGCATTGCTCAGACAAAAACTTGGCACTCACAGATCGCCGATCTCTAAAACCCAGTTAAGCACTCAACAGCAAATAAATTCCCCATCTTTAACACAAACACAAGATCGACCAAAAGCAGTTGATTGGGGAGAAGCCATAGATGTTTCCGTTTTTTACGGACGTTCCCAAGAACTAAATCAACTACAGCATTATATTCTAGCAGACGGCTGTCGTTTAGTAGCATTACTTGGCATGGGAGGCATTGGTAAAACAGCAGTAGCAGCAAAAGTCGCCCAACAACTACAGAATGAATTTGACTATATAATTTGGCGATCGCTGCGCCATGCTCCTTCCCTAGAAACAATTCTCACTCAACTCGTGTCATTTTTATCCCAGCAAGAATGTAGCCAAGGGGAACTAAGCAAACTAATTGAATACTTGCGCAACTCACGTTGCCTAATAATTTTAGATAGTGTCGAAAGCATTTTACAAACTGGATGTACAGGTCACTATCGCCCTGGCTACGAAAACTACAGTCAACTCTTTCATTTAATCGGCGAAACATCCCACTCTAGCAGTCTCATCCTCACCAGTCGAGAAAAACCTCCTGAAGTAGCAGCCTTTGAAAGTATAGATGCAGCAGTACGCTCTCTACAACTACTGGGTTCTAAAGAAGTAGCCGATGCTTTACTAAGAACCAGAAAAATATTAGGCTCAGAAACACAAAAACAACAACTTAGTGAATATTATAGCTATAGTCCCCTAGCCTTAAAAATTGTCACCAGCTCCATCACAGACTTATTTGATGGAGACCTGTCAGAATTTCTGCAACATGGCACAAGCACCTTCAATGGTATTCGTCGCCTCCTTGACCAACACTTTCAACGTCTGTCAGAGCTAGAAACAAAAATCATAGTTTGGTTGGCAATTAACCAAGACTGGACGAATGTAAAAAAATTGCAAACTGATATTGTGCCAGCAATTTCCAAAGCAAACCTCTTAGAAAGTTTAGAAGCTCTCATCTGGCGCTCTCTAGTCAAGAAAAAATCAAGTATGTATACAGTCGAACCTGTAGTAATGGAGTATATTCTCCACTATTTAATTGAACAGGTTGTTGCTGAGTTAACTACTGCAAATTTAGACTTATTTCTCAGTCATTCTCTAATCATCACCACTGGCAAACGCTATATAAAAGAACGGCAAAATAAGCTGATTATAGAACCTATCGCCAGACAACTCAGCACAATATTTAGTTCTACTCGAGCCCTAGAACAACAATTATTATTAATTTTAAACAAACTACAAGCAAGTGAAACTTCCTTGTGTGGTTATGGCATTGAGAATCTGATTAACCTGTGCATGAAACTACAGGTTGACTTAATGGTAGGTGATATTTCTCCGTGTCAAATAGAATCTCATAAATCTGCTAATACCTGCTCCCAAAAAGCAATTGAAGTATCAGCTACAGTTAACTCGAAATCTTCTAACTATTGTACAATAGTTCCTGGGAAACTTTGTCCTGCTATTAGTCAAGCAGATAGACAAAAATGCCATGAAAGTAATGACTCACAGTTACTAGATCGTAGTTCTTGTGTTTGTCCGACTAATTCTGTAGATGTGTCTGACCAAACTTGCTTAGAACCACCAAAACAAGAAGATGAAAATCTTTTAGACTGCCCAATGTTGTTGGAAAAAATGCAAATACCGACATTGGGTAATATTGCTGTCATAGCTTCTAGTCCAAATAGAGATTATTTAGCGATCGCTGATAAATTAGGAGAGATTCGTCTGTTATCAATGGTGAATCATCAGCCACATCTAGTTTTTGAGGGTCATACTCAAGAAATACATTCTATTGTTTGGAGTCCAGATGGAAATCTTCTCGCAACTGGTAGCAGCGAT
Organism: Okeania sp. SIO2C2; assembly: GCF_010692625.1. NCBI lineage: Bacteria > Bacillati > Cyanobacteriota > Cyanophyceae > Oscillatoriales > Microcoleaceae > Okeania > Okeania sp. SIO2C2. The sequence goes on along the minus strand of NZ_JAAHGM010000078.1, from coordinate 8,389 downwards.
CAAACAGTAAGATTATGGGATATTAATACAGGTAAATGTCTTCATATTTTTGAGGGACATAAAGCTCGAATTAATTCCTTAGTTTGGAGTCAGAATAATCAAACTATTGCTAGTAGAAGTGAAGATGAAACTATTAAACTCTGGGATATTTCTACTGGCGAATGTTTGCATACTTGGTTAGCTGAAAATTTTCTTCAATCCTCTACTAACTTGGATTTACTATCAATTGATATGTATGAATTTTTAGCTCCTACTTTTTATGATGTTGAATGTCCTGTTAGTCTAAGTATTAATCAAATAAGCTTTGTTGAGGTTGTAGATTATCAATTTAATTGTACGCCCATAGTATCTTTCTTTGCATATAAAACTTAAGTGAATTATCTGATTTTTTTGATATTTTTATTTGATCCGTGTTTGTAATTAAGAATTAATTAATTGATAATGGATAATTGATAATTACCTCTGGTTAAAACCGAGAGGATTGAAGATCAGGAAATATTATTCTTTTTTTCCCCTTAAAAGGGGAGAATTTAAACCATAATTATTTAATTATTAATTACTAATTATTCGGTAAGTTAAGTGCGAGTGGGGTTGAATATTTAATGGAAACTGTTTATGGTTGAGGTTATCGTTTTAATCCCGTGGATAAGTAAGTAGGTAGGTCTAATTAGGGTTTGCTGAAAAAGTCTTATGGGTGAGGGTAGGAGACAGGAGACAGGAGACAGGAGAAATGGGAATTTAGAGTATAGCAATCCTATTTTATTTGTGTATAAAAACCTTACTGCTTTTTGGGAATAGGCAATTGGCAATAGGCAATGGGTAAGAGTTTCGGAATTTATTTCTACTTTTTGATTTGTCGTAACCTATTTAGGATTGCTATAGGTAGGAGCTAAGTTTTGTAAGAATGATTTCTCTGCCAAACTTTTGCCTAAAATACTAACTTTTTGAGCATGAATAGCTGAAAAATTAGCACTTTTTTTGACCTCAAAAATGCACTTTTCTTTATATGTAAATGCTTTTAGATTTAATCAGCAAGGGTAAGCATTCAGCCGTCAGCCATCAGCATTCAGCTATTGTGCTTTTAGTTTAGGGTCAAAGCTGTATTAACTGTCTTACTACAAAAGTTGCCTCCTTTACCCTTAAAGTAAGTTGTTAATTTAAACACTGTCCTTAAAGATAGAGTCTTGTTGCTGATAGCTGACAGCTAATAGCTGAATGCTTACTTTCAAGGAGAGGTAATAATTAATAATTAATAATTAATTATTAATTGTTGAACGTATTTACCGAATTTTAAAATAGTTGATTTTAAAATAAAAAACTAGGTAAGCATTCAGCATTCAGCTATTAGCTATTGCTTTTAGTTTTAGATAAAAGTTTTAGTAATTGAGGCAGAATTTATACTTACTACAAAAGTCGGCTAAAACAGTCTATATTCATTTAAACCCCCTCATAAGAGCTGAGAGCTGACAGCTAATAGCTGAATGCTGACCAGCAAGGTCTAATTAAAAATTAAAAAAAATGTAGGAGCGAGTTTAGCAGAAAGCCTTGTAAGTCAGCAATTTAGTTATAAAAACCCGCCCCTTATTCTATTATACAAACCATGATAAATGTTTGTTACAAATGATAGGGAGGTTGTATGCAACGTCCGTACAAAAGAAGGTATCCCCCCTACCCTCCTTTGAAAGGGGAGAGAAAGAAGGAAGAAGGGATAAATATTGAAAAAAAGGGAAAAACAATATAAATAACTATTCTTTAATCAACTGTGCTAGCTATTTTAAGTACATTTGAGGAAGGTCTACCTTTTTGTAGCATTCTTTTTTCACTATTGGTATTATATAAATACCAATATTTAGTACAGATTTTGATTATGAAAAAAATTAACCGCCGAAGATTTTTAAGCTTAAGTTCTAGTAGCGCTATTGCTGTTTTAATCGCTCAATGTAGCAACAGTAATACTCAAAAAAATCAAGAAAACTTTCAAACATTTTCATCCGAATATAAAATTAACCAAAGCCAAGATGGAATTTTAGAAGTAAATTTAATAGCCAGTATTAATAAAATAAATCTAGGAAATAAACAAGCTTATGTATTAAACTATAACGGACAAATTCCCGGACCGAGATTAGAAGCAAAACCAGGAGATACAATTAGGATTAACTTTACCAACAAATTACCACAACCGACAAACATCCATTATCACGGACTACATATTCCCATCACCGGAAACGCTGATAACGTATTTATGAAAATTGCACCAGGCGATCGCCTGACATATCAATTCCAAATTCCTCAAAATCATCCTGCGGGAATGTTCTGGTATCATCCTCATTTCCATGGTTTGACAGCAGAACAACTTTTTGGTGGGTTAGCAGGATTATTTATTGTTCGGGGAGAGTTGGATGAAATTCCCGAAGTTAAAGCGGCTGAGGAAAAATTTTTAGTATTGCAAGATTTTGCTCTAGACCGACAAGGAAATTTACTGCCATCCCAAGAACTTTCAATTATGACCGGAAGGGAGGGAGATTTAATTACCATTAATGGTCAGTCTAACCCTAACTTGACAATTCCACCTCAAGGTTTATTACGGTTACGAATTCTCAATGCTTCCACTTCCCGGTTTTATCAGTTGTCTCTAGAAGAACACCCATTTTATTTAATTGCTACTGATGGAGGAGCATTAACTGAACCCATAGAAATATCAGAACTGTTATTAACTCCTGGAGAAAGAGCAGATATCTTAATCCAAGCTAACCGAGAACCCGGAAAATATCGCTTGTTGAATTTGCCCTATCAACGAGTAGGTATGGGGATGATGGGAAGAGGCATGATGGGAAGAGGTATGATGGGAAGAGGTATGATGGGAAGAAATGCTCCTGAAAATCAACCGCAAGTTTTAGCAACCGTGAGTTATAACACCAAGGCTGCTGCTGTGCCATTGCCAACCAAACTAATACCAGTAGAAGCATTGCCAGAAGCTCAAAAGATACGTCGTTTTCAGATGAACCATGGCATGATACCCGGTCAAGGCATGGCATTTCTGTTTAATGGTCAACCATATCAGCTAGAAAGAATTGATACTCAAGTTCAACTTAATACAGTTGAAGACTGGGAATTAATTAACACAGGTATTATGGATCATCCCTTTCATGTTCACGGCAATGCTTTTCAAATTGTGAGTCGGAATGGGAAACCAGAACCCTATCTCGCGTGGAAGGATGTGGTATTGGTGAGACCAGGGGAGACAGTACTGATTAGAATGCCTTTCCGAGATTTTCCTGGAAAGACTGTGTACCATTGTCATATTCTCGACCATGAAGATTTGGGAATGATGGGTAATCTAAAAATTCAGGCTTGAAGTAGAAGGTTTATAGCAGTCGAAGCAAAGGGTGCGGACAGATAGAGAAGCTCTAAAACTCAGACAACGTAATACTTTTCCTTCTTCCTCTCTTGGTGCGCATTCCCTTGCGTCTGTCGCCGACGCGGGGTCGCACCGCTTCTTCCTTCTTTCTTCTGCTATATAATTAAAAAAAGCACTTATAGATTATTTGAGGTAATAGTGATGAAAAAATTTTTCTCTAATTGGATACAGTCTTTAGTTGCTGGTGTGGCAGTTGCCGGAGTTTTGGGTACTGCATATTGGACTTTTATTGGTTTACCCCAGAATTCAACACTAAATAAAACAGCTCAAACTGTTTATAACTCTGGTTTATCCACAACAGACGTAGCATCACAAGCACTTAATATTACTGTTTACCGTACTCCCACTTGCGGATGCTGTAAGGGATGGGTCGAACATATCAAGCAAAACGGCTTTCAAGTCACTGATATTGTTAAACCAGAGTCAGAAATTCAAACTATTCGGCAAAAATATAATCTACCCTCAAATTTGGCTTCTTGTCATACAAGCGAAATAGCTGGTTATCTCGTAGAAGGTCATACCCCAGTGGCAGACATAAAAAATTTAATAGTAAATAAACCAAATATTGCCGGAATTAGTGTTCCCGGAATGCCTATTGGCACCCCTGGTATGGAAATGGGCGATCGTCAAGAATCTTTTAATGTCTTTGCCTTGAAAAAAAATGGTCAAACTCAAATTTTTAATTCCTATAAATTCTAGAATTTATAACAGATAAATTTAGAACCAATCAATTTTTAGGGAGGTTTCATGGAACCTCCCTACATTATTTTTTACATTTACATTTATTGCTGAATAGGGTTTTTCAATTTGTTGAGAAATAAGCTTTTAAGACTGGAAAAAAATCTAGTTATCAAAACCAGCTCTATTCTTAAAATTATTTTTTGTACTGTCGGCGAGTCTGAAACCACATCATAATTCCAGTCACTACCAACATTAACATTTCAAAAGCATTTAAAAATGGATAAATTATCTCTAAATTAATTCTCTCAAACTTACCTCTATGTCATTCTAATAGCCAAATAAAATTCTCAGCCGTACCAGTAATAACTGAGATTTTAAATAGAGAACCTGTCATTAAACTAAGTAGTACAGGAAAACACATTATTGGTGCAAATAAATAGTAAAGTTGGCGCATCATAATTTTCATAATTTGTCACTTCTGATATTTTTTCTACTAATATATTAGGAAAGTCTCTTTCATCCTTTTCATCTCAAAAAAATCCCGTTTAAATTTAATCCCAATTTCATATTATTGAGTCAAACTAGCATTTAGTAAAAATCATGTTAGTTTTGTTAGTTTTGTTTGAATAAAATATCAATATGTCCGATAAAATCAAAAATAAACCATGCAACCTCCGTCTTTTTAAAACTCTCATTACTACTGCCATAATTGGAATAACAATTTCAGTATTAAACATCATACCCTCTGTTGCTCAAACCAAACAAAAATCACCTCTAAAATTAGTACAAGACCATTCACAAATGCACCAACATAATGGGCAAGATTTAGACAAAATCCACAAAATACTGACTCAGATGCGAGAAAGTATGGCGCAAATGAATTCTGATCAGGTCCAAAATATAACATCCGAGCAAAAACAAGAAATGAAAAGGCACTACGAAGACATGATTAAAGAAATGCAATAAATGGTCTCTCAGATGTAGCAGGCAGTAAAAGCAATGGAAAAATAAAACTTTATAGATAAATCTATCTAATTAACCATAAATTTTTGATTGGAAATTGAGCAAAAAATTAACTAAAAATATGAAAACTAACCAACTTAACAGAGAAAATTTATTACTCTTTTGGAGGAGATGTCTATTTTACTCACATACATATAGAGAGAATTGACTTAATCAAGGAATAAAGGTATAATCCGTTATCAAACATACCTTTATATTGTAATCCATCATAGCAAAGTTAAAATTCAATAATAAACAGCAAACTCTGATGGTTCAACACGCTGGTATCGTAGTACATCTCTAAACAATTAGAAAATTTTTTAAATCAGCAATGATGAAATTATTTACTATTGGTCATTCTAATCATTCCATCGAATCTTTTTTAAGTCTCTTACAAAAACATCAGATAACAGCTGTAGCAGATGTTCGTTCCTATCCTTATAGTAATTATTTACCTCATTTTAATCAAAAAAACATTAAGCAATATCTACAGAAAATCAATATTTCATACATTTTTTTAGGCAAAGAATTAGGTGCAAGAACTAATAATTTAAGTTGTTACGTTAATGGAAAAGCTTTATACGAGCTAATTGCTAACACAGAAGAATTCCAAAAAGGTTTAGAAAAAGTTTATCAAAGTTTGGAAAATTATAATATTGCTTTGATGTGTTCTGAACAAGATCCAATTACTTGTCATCGTGCTATCTTAGTGAGCCGACATTTAACAAATAAAGGTTTAGACATTGACCATATTCTTAAAAATGGTGAATTAGAAAATCACTCTGCTCTTGAACAAAGACTACTACAAATTAACAATCTTGTTGAAAAACCCCAGCCATTTTTACAATTAAGTCTTTTTGATACTGAAAGCTTCAGCCAAAATGTTACCCAATCCACTAACAATTCTCAATCTACAATACTTGAAAAAGCTTACAAAATTCAAGGGGATAAAATTGCATATGTAAACAAAAAATAAGTAAGCATTTCCTACGGAATGCTGCGCAAACAGCTATTAGCAGTGAGCATTCAGCTTTGCAAAAATAAAGCAACTATAGCAATCATATTTCCCTTTTTTTGAATGTTTACCCCTTCTTCTTTCTTCCTTCTTCCTTCTTCCTTCATTTATAAAATGAAAAAAACTAATGAAAAAAACTATTGAAATTTTTACTATTGGATTTACAAAAAAAACCGCTCAAGAATTTTTTGAGAATTTAACAGAATCAAAAGTAAAATGCGTTATTGATACAAGAGTCAATAATGCTTCTCAACTTGCTGGATTTGCGAAAAAAAAAGACTTAGAATATTTTCTTAAAGTTATTTGCAATATTGAATATATTCATATTCTAGATTTAGCACCTACTAAAGAACTTTTAGATGATTATAAAAAAAAGAGAATTACTTGGGATACTTATGAACAAAAATTTAATAACCTGATTAGTGAAAGAGAAATTGAAAAAAAATTTTCACCTCAACTTTTAGATGGAGGTTGTTTGCTTTGTAGTGAAGCTAAACCACATTATTGTCATCGCCGTTTAGTAGCTGAATATCTCAACAAACAATGGGGAAATATTAAAGTATGTCATCTCTAAAAAAAATAATTTGTTTAGCTAATTCCTACAAACTAAATGAGCGTTGTATTGCAGGAATTGATTTAGATACAGGAAAATGGATTCGTCCAGTATGCGATCGGCAATATCCTGAAGATGGAAGAGTACCTAAAAGAATTAGATTTGTTGAAGGTAGAGAACCAAAACCTCTTGATATTCTCGAAATTCCTCTTGATAATAAAGGAAACGATTTCGGTTTTGAAAGTGAAAACCTTTCAGTATTAAAAGGTGAATGGAAATGTTTAGGTCAAGCTAAAGTTGAAGAGATACTTAAATATTGTAATAATTCAGACTATATCCTACATAATTCTCGTAAATATGTTAATCCTTCCTATCTAAAAACAGTTCCCTTTCATCGACGTCGAACAATTGAAATTGTTAAAGTTAAAAAGCAAAATTTTTCTGTTTCTCGAAATGAAGAAGGTAAATTTCGAGGTAGTATCAAAAATAATAATGGTTATTTGCTCTTAAATAATGCAAAAATTACCGATCCAGAATTTATAAAAGACTTAGAAAACAGATCTTCTCTAACTTCAAATAATCTTTTAGTGACTATAAGTCTTAGTATGCCTTATGCTCCTTCTCCAAATTGGGAAGGAGAACCTCCTTGTTGGAAGTTAATAGCAAATATAATTGAGTTTTGATTTGCCTAAAAGCTAATAATACTAGGTGCTTTCCGTTCCAGACTCCTCCACAAACCCTCACTCCCCTACTCCTTCGCTCAAGAAACATAGAAAAGTTTTTGAGAAGCATAAGACTATAGAGGAACCTGATAGGTAAGATTCAAACTAACTTTTTGACTAGGATGCTTCGATCAACTCATCAATATTTGTCTTATTAATTTCCCAGATTTCTTCTTCTTCCCATTCCCAAATCCATCTGCTATCAACCCGTTTCACCTTCCCGTCAAAATTATAAACTGTCGCTGTTGCCAAAGTTTCAATCCAGACAGTCGCTCCACAAGAATGAGGTTTTTCTGGTCGATAAACAATCTGACAAGGACCGTGAATATCTATTTCGTGACCTTTGGCTAAATTTTCAGAACCTCGTTTAGCAGAAACTACATGAAGTTCGGTATTCTTATTATTTTTATTGATGCCTATATTGGGGCGATTGAAATGAATTGTATTCTTGCCACAATGTTTACAAGAACGCCAACGAGGTTTAGGACCGCGACTCCGACCTGCAATTCTAGGCATTCCTTTATATAAAGGAATCACCCAAGTGCGACTATTAATCTTTCTAGCTCCTTGAATTCGACCTTCTTGGAGCAAAACTCGGACTCTTTGAGCAGAAATACTTAATAGAGAAGCTGCTTCAGTAGTACCAACAAACATGGTTTTTTAACTATTTTGATATACGCAATAGTATAACATGAAAGTTCGCCGATCATTTAAGTAGGAGTTATTGTTGATAAATAATGGTATTAAATATTGTTGGAAATATAGGAATAAATAGTCTTATAACTGTACCTCACGCTTCCTCAAAAGTGCTGTAATTTTCTTAAATGTCGATCCCTCATTGGCCCATCGCTATAATTGCAAAATAAATTTGTATAGTTATTTAACTTAAGAGTGAGACATTAAGCTACACAATAATCACGGATTATTTCATCTAAAGATTTATGGGTAGGAGCATACATTATGGCTCTTTTTAATGCACTGAAATCATGTTCTTAATC